>NZ_JADMJX010000245.1 GCF_018780185.1 Rhizobacter sp. | reverse complement strand
CAACAGGCCCTTGTAGATGATGGTGCGGCAGCTCATGCTGGGCACGTAGTACTCGTGGCTGTGCGTCAGCTTCAGGCGCTGGATGGCGCTCGAAGCCGTCTTGCGGATCACGTACAGCTTGCGTTCCAGCGCATCGGGCACGATCACGTCGGGGCCGCGGCCGATGAAGACCTGCCGAATGATCGGCTCCTTCTGGCGCACGGTGGGCGACATCGGCATCTCGGCATCGACCGGCACATCGCGCCAGCCGAGCAACACCTGGCCTTCAGTCTTGACGGCACGTTCGACCGCCTGTTCGCAGGCCAGGCGCGAGGCGTGCTCCTTGGGCAGGAAGATCATGCCCACGCCGTATTCACCCGGGGGCGGCAATTCGACGCCCTTGGCCGCCATCTCGGCGCGATAGAACTCGTCAGGGATCTGGATCAGGATGCCGGCCCCATCGCCCATCAGCTTGTCGGCACCGACAGCACCCCGGTGGTCGAGGTTCTCAAGAATCTTCAACCCTTGCTCGACGATGCTGTGGGCCTTGTGGCCCTTGATGTGCGCCACAAAACCGACGCCGCAGGCATCGTGCTCGTTGGCAGGGTTGTAAAGGCCGAATTCGGCTGCGTCGCGCATTTCTTCAGGGGCAGCAACCCCTTGGGCGGCCTGGTTCATGGCGCACTCCGTCTCAAAGCTATGGATGAGCCGAAGAATACTGCAGCGCAGCAGGGTCTTCAACGAGATTAAATGGGGTCTGAAACCATTTAAACTGCACCAAGAGAGTCGAAAAATTAATTGGGGACAAATTAATTCGTCGACTTGCGCGGCCGGCCGCGAGGCAACGGGGCGAGTCGTCTGGCTGTACTGCCAGACAACTGCGCCAGGAACCCGGCCGAGCCCAGCGGCCAACCCTTCTTGACAGCATCCGAAATCGACGCCACTTCGGTCGGGGTGAGCGCATGCTGCAAAAGAGTTCTATACGCTGCCTCACGCTCAAACGGCGTGTTGCCCAACGACCAGTAAAGCAGATGGTCACTGACCAACGGGTCAACCCGTTCGCCAAGATGATGAGCCGCGCTAGACCACGCCTGCTGCTCCAAACCCGTGCCTTGCACGTCGTCTGGCGGCGCTTGGTCGACGTAGCGCATGCAGGCAAGCAAGTGGCGTTCCGGCTCGATGACGGTGGCCCTGAAACGCCCCTCCCACAAACTGCCCGTGTGGGCATGGCGGCGGTTGAAGCTGCTGCCGTAGCGCCGCCCCACCGCTTGCATCATGAGACTGAGGCTGTCGCTGCCACTAGGCGTGGCGAGCAGCCGCACTTCGTTGTCGAGCAGAGCATAGGCATGAATCGCCACACCGTGGGTAGAGGCCGCCGACTGCAGGAGCTCGACAAAGAGATGGCGGTCGGCATCGTCTAGAAAAACAGGCTGGCGGTTATGCCCTGCCTGCAACAGCAGGTGCGGCCAACCAGGGACACACAGGCGTGTGAGGCGAGCCATGGCCTCAGTCGAAGAGCCGCCGACCGGTCAGGCGCTCATGCTCGCGCATCGCAAACCGGTCGGTCATGCCGGCGATGTAGTCGGCGATGTCACGCAGGCGGACCTGCTTCCGTGCGAGCGCCCACTCTCCTGGATTCGATTGATAAGCAAGAAAAAGGTCTCGAATGATTTCCTTGGCGCGGTCGGTGGTGTTCACCACCTGGCGGTGTCGGTAGAGATTGGCGCGCAGAAAACGTTTGAGCTCGACACTCTCGCGGGCCATCTCCGGGCTGAAGCACACCAGCGCGGGCGCCGCACGCACTTCATCGACATGCCCGGGCTGCACCTCTCGCAGCGCGGCACCGGTCGCGTCGAGCACGTCATAGACCTGGGCAGACAGCATGCGGCGAATGCTTTCGAACAGCAGGCGGCGGCCAGCGAGGCCCGGGTGCTGAGCAAGTGCTTGCTGCTGGAAACGCGCGAACAGAGCGACGTCTTGCAGTTGCTCCAGGCTGATCAAACCCGAGCGCACCCCATCGTCCACATCGTGTGCGTTGTAGGCGATTTCATCGGCCAGATTGCACAACTGCGCTTCAAGGCTCGGCTGGGTGCGATCCAGGAAACGGCGCCCCACCCCCTGCGGTTCGGCCATCACCAGCCGCTCGGCATGGCGCTGCGAACAGTGCTTGAGAACCCCTTCGCGGGTCTCGAAGGTCAGGTTGAGGCCGTCGAAAGCCGGGTAACGCTCTTCGAGGAAGTCGACCACCCTGAGGCTTTGCAGGTTGTGCTCGAAGCCGCCACTCAATGGATCAGCGCTACGCAGGCACTCGTTGAGCGCATCCTGCCCGGCGTGCCCGAACGGCGTGTGGCCCAGGTCGTGTGCCAGGGCGATGGCTTCAACGAGATCTTCATTGAGGCCAAGTGTTCGCGCGATGGAGCGGCCGAGTTGCGCGACTTCGAGCGAATGGGTCAGCCGCGTGCGGAACAAATCGCCCTCGTGGTTCAGGAACACCTGCGTCTTGTAGACGAGACGGCGGAACGCCGTGCTGTGCACGATGCGATCGCGGTCGCGCTGGTATTCACTGCGCGTGGGCGCTGCAGGCTCCGGGTGCCGCCGGCCTCGTGACGCCGCGGGGTCGCACGCAAAGGGCTGGAGCATGGGCAGAAAGGCTCAGCGGCGGCTTGTGGTCACGCCGTGTGCGCTGCGATCACGTCACGCACGAGCGCATCGGGTGCGGCGCGCATGGATGCACGCCCCGGCGCATCGATCACCACGAAGCGGATCTCGCCGCCCTCTGACTTCTTGTCGACGCGCATCAACTCCAGGTAGCGCTCCGCCCCCAGAGGCGGCCCCTGGATCGGCAACTTGGCTCGCTCGATCAAGCGCGTGAGACGGTCGACGTAAGCGGTGTCGATCAACCCAAGACGGCACGACAGGTCGGCGGCCATCACCATGCCGCACCCCACGGCCTCACCATGCAGCCACGCGCCATAGCCGAGGCCGGCTTCGATGGCATGGCCGAAGGTGTGACCGAAATTGAGGATGGCGCGCAGGCCAGACTCGCGCTCATCTTGGCCGACCACCCAGGCCTTGATCTCGCAAGAGCGCTTCACGGCGTGCGCGAGTGCTGCCTTGTCGCGTGACCACAGCGCATTGAGATTGGCTTCGATCCAGGTGAGGAACGCATCGTCGGCAATCGGGCCGTACTTGATCACCTCGGCCAAGCCGGCCGACAGCTCTCGGTCTGGCAAGGTGTCGAGCGTGTCCAGGTCTGCAACCACTCGCAGCGGCTGGTAGAACGCGCCGATCATGTTCTTGCCGAGCGGGTGGTTGATGGCGGTCTTGCCGCCGACAGACGAATCCACTTGTGCCAACAAGGTGGTCGGCACCTGAACGAATGGCACGCCGCGCATGTAGCACGCTGCGGCGAAGCCAGCCACGTCGCCCACAACACCGCCACCCAATGCGTAGATCACGGTCTTGCGGTCACAGCCCGCGCTCAGCAAGGCTTCGAAAATCTGGTTGAGCGAGTTCCAGTCCTTGAACGCTTCGCCATCTTGGAGTTCGATCTGCAGCACCTTGGGGTAGTGCGCTCGCAATGCGGTTTGCAGTTGCGTTGCATACAGGCGCGCGACCGTCGGGTTGGTCACGATGACCGCACTGGAAGCACGCTGCACGCCGGCGAAACTGGCGCTGTTGGCAAGCAAGCCGCTGCCGATCAGGATGTCATAGCTGCGGTCGCCAAGTGGGATGTCGACTCGCTCAATTTGCGTTGGCATGCCCGGAAGTGTAGCGGGCGAGTCTGCAGCCTTTCAGTGCGGTGGACCGGGCACGCCGACTGGTGATGGCACCAAATCCGGATCGATCACACCGGCGAGTTCAAGTTGCATCAGCACCATGTTGACCAACGAAGCAACCGAAGGGCGCCCCGTCTCGACGATGAAGTGAGCTACCTCTCGGTAGAGGGGGTCTCGTTCGTCGAACAATTGACGCAACCGTCCCAAGGGGTCTGGTACTTGAAGTAGCGGGCGGGTTGTGTCGTTGCGTAGGCGACGGAATAGTTCTTCCGGCGAAGACCGGAGGTAAACAACGTGGCAGCGAGACTTGAGAAGGTCGCGACTGCGGTCGCGAAGAACGGCACCACCTCCGGTTGCAAGCACCAAGCGATCGGCCTTTGTAGCTTCGTCTACGACCGACTCTTCAATGTCCCGGAATTGTTGTTCCCCTTGAGATGCGAAGAAATCGCGAATCGAGCACCCAATCCGCTTTTCGATCAAGGCATCTGAATCCTCGAAGCGCCAAGCTAAGCGCTTGGCCAGTTGGCGCCCAACAGTGGACTTGCCTCCGCCAGGCATTCCGATCAAGGCGATGCGAGCTTGCTTCGCCCACACCGTCATGTGGCGCCGCTGGCCGTGGCCGTCAGCTTCCAGATCCGGATGCCGCAATGACCTGCACAGTCGCCAATCGACCGAGATCATCGAGCACGGTGACGGGCAAATCAAGACATCCCGACACGAATACTGCGAACTGCCCATTGCGATTGGAAACGGTGTATGTCCCTTGGGTGGTTGGCGCGGTGCTTCCAGGAGGACCGAATGTGATCGACAGATGTTCACTGCTCGTTACTCTGTAAGGAGCGGTGCCGCCAATAACCTGAACGTCAGCAACTCTGGAATTCACGCCAGGGCAATTAGCGTCGCCAGAACTCAGGGTGACTTCATCGGGGCTAACCTGAAAGGTGGAGAGTTGCCCCGCGCCATCATCGGCACTACCGCCACACGCCGTCAGCGCTAGTACAGCCACCATCGCCACAAAGACGTACTTCGGATTTGCTTTCATCGAATTCACCCGTTTCGCAAAAGTCTGCTCAAACTTCTTCAAATTCACCGCGCTGCCGACCGATCAGTGATGACCTTTGGCGTCAGGAACACCAACAGTTCAGTCTTGGCCGTCGTGCGCGTTCTGGTCTTGAACAGATTGCCCAAGAAAGGAATATCGCCAAGCAGAGGTACCTTGGTCACGTCCTCACGCTCAGACTGAGTGTAGATACCGCCAATGACAACGGTGCCGCCGTTTTCAACAAGGATCTGGGTGCGGACATGCTTGGTGTCGATGGCGAAGCCCGCCGCCGTGCTTCTGCCTACGCTGTCCTTGTTGACGTCAACGTCGAGAATGACATTGCCTTCAGGCGTGATCTGCGGCGTCACTTCCAGCCGGAGATTTGCTTTACGGAATTGCAATGCAGTCGCGCCGCTCGAAGTCGCAGTTTGGTAGGGCAACTCTTCGCCCTGTTCAATCAACGCTTTGACCTGGTCGGCAGTGATGACGCGAGGACTTGAAACAATCTTGCCCTTGCCATCGGCTTCGAGCGCCGAGATCTCGAGATTCAAGAAGCGGTTCGCCGCAGCACTGAACAATGAAACAGCGAACGTCGCTGCGCTGTAATTGTTTTGACCAACCGCGGGCAGACTGATGAACTGTGAGTCGTTGAACGGCACTGTGGTGCCAGCGACCTGCCCCGTCTGGAGACCGATGGCATTCATGTTGCCGCCGATGCCCACACTCATCTCGGGAGTTCCGTACCCGGCGACTCCGCCGCGCAAGCCGCGCAAGTCAGTGGAGCCCAGTTTGACACCGAGTGAACGCCCGAAAGAATCGCCGGCTTCGACAATCCGCGCCTCGATCAGCACCTGTCTCACAGGAATGTCGATCTTTGCGATCATCGACTGCACTTCTTCCAGCTTCGACGGAATGTCACTGACGAATAGCTGGTTGGTGCGTGACTCTGCGATCACACTGCCTCTCGGAGAGAGGATACGGGAGGCTGCGCCACCGCCGCCCCCGCCACCACCCGTCAAACCCTTAGCAACCTCCTCGGCCTTGGTGTAGTTCAGCTGGAACGACTGAGTCCTCACCGGCTCCAAACTGGCCACCTGCGCTTTGGATTCCAGGTCAACTTTTTCCTTGGCAGCCAACTCGTCTTTGGGCGCGATGAGAATCACGTTGCCTGACTTGCGCAAGCCAAGTCCTTTGGCTTGCAGAATGATGTCAAGCGCCTGATCCCACGGCACGTCTTTCAACCTGAGAGTCACATTCCCGGTCACCGTATCGCTAGTCACCACGTTGAAGTTGGTGAAATCTGCGATCACCTGCAGCAACGCGCGGACTTCAATGTTCTGGAAGTTCAGCGACAACTTCTCGCCGGCATAACCAGGCCCCTGGACCAGCTTGTTCGGGTCAGTTTTCTGTACGCGCACTTCCAGCACGAACTGGTTGTCCGTCTGATAAGCACTGTGCTCCCAAGCCCCGCGGGGTTCGACCACCATGCGCACACGATCGCCGTTCTGGAAGGTCGACACCGACTGAACAGGCGTCCCAAAGTCCGTCACGTCAAGCTTGCGCCGCAGATTCTCGGGTAGGCTGGACCTCAAAAACTCCACCACCAGGCTCTGCCCTTGCTGGCGGATATCGACCCCGACTTGATTGTTCGGCAGATCGACCACCACACGCCCTGATCCGTCTTGCCCGCGACGGAAATCAATGCCTTTCAGCGGCAACTGCGACTGGTTCAGAGGCTCAGCAAAACGGACCGGCTCAGCGGCTGCGCTTTGCGCAGCGGAAGTGGCCGAACTTTCCATCACGACCATCAGAATCTTGCCTTGAATCTGGGCCTTGTAGTTGGCTGCTTGCTTCAGGTTCAGAACCAGCCGAGTCCGATCACCGGCTTGAGCAACGTTGACCGACCGAAGATTGCCTTGGTTGATCTCAATGTTGGAACGCCCCATGGCGTTTCCAACATTCGGAAGATCCAAGGCAATGCGTGGAGGCGTCTGCACAGTGAAGCCGGAAGGCACTGCTGCCAGCGGTTCCGACAACTCGATCCGCACCACCTCCGAACCAGACTGTTGCGTGCTGCTGATCGACTGGATCGCATTTTGAGCAAAAGCCATCCCGGGCGCGCCGACGAGCAACGCGAGCGCCAAGACACGAGCCCGCAAATTACCCATGATCTGTATCTCCTGCATGTTCTTCATCGCGCCTTCTCCTGAAGCTGAAGGGAGCTGGTGCGCTCAATCCACTCGCCCGCTGCATCCTGAACAATCTCTCGAAACGAGATGTCGGTCTCAGAAATCTTGGTGATCTTTCCGTAGTTCTGCCCCAGGTAATCACCTTGTTTGACCTGGTACAGAAGGTTGTCCACCTTCAGAAGCGCATAAGGGCGACCTTGTTTGGTCACGCTGCCCACCATGCTCATGCTGTCGATCGGGTAGGCCTCCAAGGGCTCTTTGCGTCGATTGATTTCCGCAGCCAACAATGAATTGGACTGCCTGGCCTCTTGCTTGATGGCCACCGTCAGCTTCTGGGCGCTGAAAGGCTCGACGGCATTTCCAGCCAAATAGGCTTGAGGGTTGAATTTTTTCGGCGCGGAGAGCGGAGACACGCTTGGCTTGGCCTCGCGGCGCTGCTGCTCGATCCATTGCTGGAGCTCATCTTGGGCCCCGCTACACCCGAGCAGTCCTGTGACCACGAATGCAGTTGTCGTCATTGCCGACCAAAAGCGCACCGACGTGCCCATCATTTCTTAGCCCCCGCTTTGCCGCCAGCAGCCACTTTCGCCGCAGCCGCTCTTTGTTCGTTGACCTCGTTGGCATCCAGGTAGCGGTAGGTCCGAGCAGTGGCATCCATCGCCAGCAGACCGGGAGCGTCCTTGCCCACAGGAGCCGCCGAAATGGTGAGCCCGTGGAGCGTGACGATCCGCGAGAGGTTGGCGACGTCAGCGGCGAAGTTACCGATGTCGTGGTAGCGCCCCGTAACCCGCAACGCAATCGGCAATTCGGCGTAGTAGTCCTTCACCAGCACTTGCCCAGGCCGGAACAGCTCAAATTGGAGACCACGCCCCAGACCAGCCTGGTTGATGTCCGACAGCAGCGCATCCATCTCAGCCTTGCCGGGAAGCTGCTTTTCGAGCTGCGTCACGTATTCCTCAACCTGAAGCTTCTGCTTGCGCAACTCTTCGAGGTTGACTGCCTGAGCGAGTTTGCTGCGGTAGTCTTGCTTGAGGGTGGGTTCCTTTGCCCGTTCGGACTGCAGCTGCTCATCTGCACTGGCCAGAAGCAAGAACCAACCAGCCACCACCACCATGATCGCCAAGACGATCCAGGTGGCAATTTTGGGCAACATGGGCCACTGACCCGGCTCATTCGGGTTGAGCCCACGGAACTGCGACGCGGCAGCTCCAAAAACCGAGTTCAGATCGATATTGACGGATTTAGCTTGAGTGGCCATGGCGTCCGTACTTTCAGGGTTTCGCAGGCTTGGCCGCGGTTGCAGCCACAGCACCCGGCTGTGGCACTACCCCTGACGCGGCAGCCGCAGCAGCTTTCGCATCAACATCTTGCGGACGTTTGATGCTCACGCGCATGGAAAAGTCAAAGAGCCGTTTCTGGTCGCGGCCAGCGGTTTGCACCGTTGCGGCCTTGATCTCGACCAACTCAGGACGCATCAACCACTCTGAACTGTTGCCGGTGTTGCGCAGCAGTTCCGACACGCGCTCATTGGTCTGCGCAACACCCGCCAGCGTCAGCACTTGGCCATCTTGTTTGATGGTTCGGTAGTAGATGCCTTCAGGCGTTTGTTTGACCAACTCGTTCAACACGTGCACAGGCACGTTGCGGTCAATCTGGAGGTCTTCGACAGCCTTCTGCCGGGCCTTGAGGGCCTCGATTTCAGCGCGCAAGGTCGCAATGTCCTTGATTTGCACTTCGAGCTTGCGGATCTCGGCTGTCAGAAACTCGTTGCGCTGCTGCTGCCCGGCTGTCATTTGCTGAAACACCAAGTACCAGACGCCCACGACCACTGCACCAGCGGCGGCGGCCAAGCCAAGCCCGAGGAAGAAGGCTGCCTTGCGGCGCTTGCGTTTTTCTTCCCGGTGCGGGAGCAGGTTGATCAAGATCACTGCAGGAACCTCCGCATCGCCAACCCGCACGCCGTGAGGTAAGAAGGCGCCTCCCGACGAAGCTTGCTCTCGCGCACCGCCGAGCCAAGTTTCATGTTGTCAAAGGGGTTCACCACCATCGACGCGAAACCGGTCAACTCGGTGACCCGATCCTTCAA
>NZ_JADMJX010000090.1 GCF_018780185.1 Rhizobacter sp. | reverse complement strand
GCGCCAAGGACAAGGGCACCGGCAAGGAAAACAAGATCACCATCAAGGCCAACTCGGGCCTCACTGAGGCCGAGATCCAGCAGATGGTGAAAGACGCCGAGCTCAACGCCGCCGAAGACCACCGCAAGCTCGAGCTGGTGCAAGCACGCAACCAGGCCGACGCGATGGTGCACAGCGTGAAGAAATCCCTGGGCGAGCATGGCGACAAGCTCGACACTGCCGACAAGGAAAAGATCGAAGCGGCCCTGAAAGAAACCGAAGAAGCGCTCAAGGGCGAAGACAAGGCCGCCATCGAGGCCAAGACCGAGCTGCTCATGACTGCCAGCCAGAAGCTGGGCGAAAAGGTCTACGCCGACGCACAGGCCGCCCAGGCGGCAGCAGGCGCGGCTGCAGGCCCCGAGGGCGACGCTCCGCAAGCTGCGTCGGCCAAGGCCTCTGCCGACGACAACGTGGTCGACGCCGAGTTCAAGGAAGTCAAAGACAAGAAGTAAGCGCATCGGCGGGCACGGGCCCACTGCGACCCCTCCCCCGTGGGCTCATCGGCACACGGGGGATTTCGCGTTGAAAGAAGCAGCAAAAGCACATGGCAAAGCGTGACTATTACGACGTGCTCGGCGTGGCGAAAAACGCCACCGAGGACGACATCAAGAAGGCCTACCGCAAGCTGGCCATGAAGCACCACCCTGACCGCAACCAGGGTGACGGTGCCAAGAAGTCCGAAGAGCAGTTCAAGGAGGTCAAAGAGGCCTACGAGATGCTCTCCGACGCGCAAAAACGCGCTGCCTACGACCAGTACGGCCACGCCGGCGTCGACCCCAATGCGGGTGGTTTCCGCCCCGGTGGCCCCGGGGCCGAGGGCTTCGGCGGTTTTGCCGAGGCCTTTGGCGACATCTTTGGCGACATCTTCGGTGGCCAGGGCGGCGGCGGCCCACGGCGCGGCGGCGGCCAGCAGGTCTACCGCGGCAGCGACCTGAGCTACGCGATGGAGATCACGCTCGAAGAAGCGGCCCACGGCAAGGAAACGCAGATCCGCATCCCGAGCTATGAAGAATGCGTCACCTGCCACGGCAGCGGCGCCAAGCCCGGCACCAGCGCGAAGACCTGCCCCAGCTGCAGCGGCAGCGGCACGGTGACCATGCGCCAGGGCTTCTTCAGCATCCAGCAGACCTGCCCGCACTGCCATGGCAGCGGGCGCATCATCCCCGAGCCCTGCTCCGCGTGCCACGGCCAGGGCAAGGTCAAGAAGAACAAGACGCTGGAGGTGAAGATCCCCGCCGGCATCAACGAAGGCATGCGCATCCGCTCGGCCGGCAATGGCGAACCCGGCACCAATGGTGGCCCGGCCGGCGATTTGTACATCGAGATCCGCATCAAGCAGCATGAGATCTTCGAGCGCGACGGTGACGACCTGCACTGCACCGTGCCCGTGGGCCTGACCACCGCCGCCCTGGGCAGCACGATCGAGGTGCCCACGCTGGGAGGCAAGGCCGAGATCGATTTGCCCGAAGGCACGCAGCACGGCAAGACCTTCCGCCTGCGCGGCAAGGGCATCAAGGGCGTGCGCTCCAGCTACCCGGGTGACCTGTACTGCCACGTCAGCGTCGAAACGCCGGTCAAGCTGACCGAGCACCAGAAGAAGCTGATGCGCGAGCTCGACGAGTCGCTGGCCAAGTCGCCCGACAAGCACTCGCCCAACGCCAAAAGCTGGACCAACCGCGTCAAAGACCTCTTCAAGTAGACGCAAGTAGGGCGGGCGGCGGGCTGGGTGACTCAAGAGAACCCCGCCCCCGCCGATAACTCTGGAATCGCCGGCACAGCCCGCAGCACACTTCGACACGCTGCGGCCGTGATGCGGGCCCTGGAGTTTGCGTGCAATTGCTGGATCGCGACATCGCCGAGTGCCGGGCCCTGGTGGTCGATGGCAACCCGACATCGCGCAGCATTCTGGCTTCGCAATTGCGCGACTTCGGCGTGGGTACGGTGACGCAATGCGGGCGCATCCACGACGCCCGCAAGCTGCTGGAGGCGCGCCCCTTCGACGTGGTGCTGTGCGAGCACCGCTTCGACGGCGAAGACAGCAGCTACACCGCGCAAAACCTGCTCGACGACCTGCGGCGCAACAACATGCTGCCGTTCTCCACCGTCTTCATCGTCGTCACCGGCGAAGCCTCGTACACCATGGTGGCCGATGCCGCCGAGTCCGCCTTCGACGGCTACCTGCTCAAGCCCCACACCGCCACAGCGCTGGGCGAGCGCCTGAGCCAGGCGCGCAAACGCAAGAAGGTGCTGGGCGACATCTTCAGTGCCATCGAAAGCCAGGACTACGACCAGGCCACACGCCTGTGCCTGCAACGTTATGCGAGCCGCGGGGCCTACTGGCTCTACGCAGCGCGTATCGGCTCGGAGCTGCTGCTGCGCCAAGGCCGGCACGACGAGTCGCGCAAGCTGTGCGAGGCGGTGCTTGCCACCGGCGCCCTGCCCTGGGCCCGCCTGGGCATTGCGCGCTCGCAGATCGAAGGCCAACAACCGGCGGCAGCCCTGCGCACGCTCGAATGCCTGATCGGCGACCACCCATCGCATGTGGATGCCTACGACGTGATGGGCCGCGTGCAGGTCGAGCAGGGAAGCCTCGGCGAGGCGCTCGACACCTATCGCCGCGCCAGCGCGCTCACGCCCGGCTCGATCACGCGGCTGCAAAAGCACGGCATGCTCGCCTTCTACACCGGTGACCGCGACGAGTCGGCCAAGATGCTGGAGCGCGCCGCGGCCATCGGCATCAGCTCGAAGATGTTCGACTTTCAGTCGCTGGTGCTGCTGGGGTTCGCCCGCTTTCACCAGCGTGACGGCAAGGGCCTGCAGCGCTGCCTGGAAAACCTGCAACACGCTGCGGAGAAGCAGCCCCAGAGCCGCCGGTTGCAGCGCTTTGTGTCGGTGGTGAAGGTGTTCAACCTGATGCTGCAAAAACAGGTGGCCGCCGTGGTGAGCGAAGTGCGCGAGCTGTTCGCCGACCTCGATGAACCCGGGCTCGACATCGAAGCCGCCTGCAACCTGCTGGCCCTGCTGTCGCAACTCACGGCCGCCGAGCTGCGGCTCGATGGCTCCGATGCCTGGGTCGAGGCGCTGGGCCTGCGCTTTGCCAGCTCCAAGGGCACCACCGAGCTGCTGGCCAGCGCAGCCGCCGCGCACCCGCCCTTCACCGAGCAGGTGCGTGACACCCACACCCGCATCGCCGAGATGGCCGAGCAGGCCGTGACGCACGCGCTGCAAGGTCACCACCGCAACGCCGTGCAGTTGCTGCTGGCTCATGCTGAACACACGCTGAACGCGAAGCTGATCGAGATGGCGCGCATGTCATTGCAACGCCACGGCGACAAGATTGAAGACGCGCAGGCCTTGTCGGCGCAGACCGAGTCGCTGCGCGAGCGCTACGCCGTGGGCGCGGGCGGCACGGCGCTGGGGCAGAACACCGGCCGCCAACCCGGGGCGCTCAACCTGCGCGACGCGCCACCGGCAGATGGGGCAAGCCCCGAGGCCGCGCCCGCCTGAAACCTGCGCCGCGCGGCGACAATCGCGGCCATGCACATCACACTGATCGAAGACGACATCGATCTGGGCCAGGCGGTGGCCGACCACCTCGAAGCCCAGGGCCACGCGGTTGAATGGCTCAAGACCGCCGCGCACGCACGCGACGCGTTTGTGCGCCTGGGCGAGCAGCGCGACAGCGACATGGCCTTGCTCGACCTCGGCCTGCCCGACGGCGACGGCATGGACCTGCTGGCCCAGGTGCGCCGCCAGGCCCAGCCCTTCCCGGTGCTGGTGCTGAGTGCGCGCGACCAGATCCGCGACCGCATTCACGGCCTCGCGTCAGGCGCCGACGACTACCTCGTCAAGCCCTTCGACCTCGAAGAGCTGAGCGCCCGCGTCGACGCGGTGGCGCGCCGTTATGCCCTCGCACCCACGCCGCTGCTGCGGCTGGTGGGCGGCGCCGAGGTCGACCTCCAGGCCCAGCTGGCTCAACGCGACGGTGCGGTGCTCTCGCTCACCGCGATGGAGTGGGGTTTGTTGCGCTGCCTGGCGGTGCATCCCGGCCAGACCTGGAGCAAGGAAGCGCTGACGCGGCGCCTCTATTCGCAAGGTGAAAGCGCCGACAGCAACACGCTCGAGGTGCTGATCAGCCGCCTGCGCAAGAAGCTCGGCCCCGACGCCATCAGCACCACGCGCCAGCTCGGCTACCGCCTGGAGCGCCAACCCGGATGACCACTCGCCGCTGGAGCCTGGCGCGTCTGCTGCGCTGGCGCCTGCTGGGTGCGGTGGCCTTGTTGTGGACGGTCGCGGCCATCGTGGCCACCGTCGCCGTGCGCTACGAGTTGACCATGGTGCTCGACAGCGCCCTGGTCTCGCTGGCCGAGCAGATCCCTCTCGAAACCGACGCCTGGAACCAGCGGCCCCTCGTTGCCTCGTTGCCCACCGTGCCCCAAGAAGAGGTGATGCACGTGCTGGTGCGCAACCAGCAGGGTGCGGTGCTGCGCCAGTCAGGCCCGACGCGCAGCGTGCCCTGGCCGATTGATGCCCCACCCGGCGTGCAAACCATCAACGGCTGGCGCGTGGCCACACGCCGAACCATCGACGATCGGGTGATCGTGCAGGTGGGCGAGCCCCTCAACATGCGTCGCCAGGCCCTGGCCGAAAGCACCGCTGCACTGGTGTTGCCGCTGCTCGCGCTGCTGCCGCTGGCCACCTGGCTGATCGACCTGTTGCTGCGCCGATCGTTCAGGGGCGTGCAACAGGCGAGCGAGCAACTGCGTGCGCGGCCCGAGGCCGACATCTCGCCCCTGCAGGTGAACGACCTGCCCACCGAGTTCGAGCCGATGGTGGCGTCGATTGGCGCCCTGGTCGAGCGACTGCAAGGCGTGGTGCGTGCCGAGCGGGCCTTTGCCGCCAGCAGCGCCCACGAGCTGCGCACACCGCTGGCGGCAGCCCGCGCCCAGGCGCAGCGCCTGGTGGCCGAGCTGCCCGAGGGCGATGCCCATGAGCGCGCGCTGGCCTTGGTGCGCTCGCTCGACCGCCTGAGCAACACCGCCACCAAGCTGCTGCAGCTCTCGCGCGTGGAGTCGGGCATCGGCCTGGAGCGCGAGCCGGTCGACCTGCGGCAGCTGGCCACCCTGGTGCTCGACGAATTTCGCCACCATGCCGACGCCAGCCACCGCCTCACCGTGCAGCTGCCCGCCCAGCCGGTGGTGGTGCAAGGCGACATGGATGCACTCGGCATCGCCATCCGCAACCTGATCGAAAACGCCCTCAAGCATGCGCCGCAGGCGCAGGTGCAGGTGCGGGTGGAAGCGCCGGGCCGGGTGATCGTGAGCGACAACGGGCCGGGAGTGGCCCGTGCGACCCTCGCCACGCTGTCCACGCCCTACTCGCGGGGCTCGGCGCGCACCGACGGCACCGGGCTGGGCCTCTCGATCGTGGCCCGCATTGCCCAGCAGCAGCACGCAAGCCTGCAGCTGGAATCGCCACCACCCGGTATGGACCACGGCTTTCGCGCCACGCTGAGCATCGGAGACGCCCCGACTTAAGCGTGCCTTCAGGTGAGGGGAGAAAAATCCGCCCCATGCTGAACGTCATTCCATCGATCCTGGGCCGACCTGCGAGGGCTGTGCCCATCGACACAGGATGGAACCCACTCAGCCTCGTCTGGCTCGCCAGTGCCTGGATCGCCACCCTGCTGAACTGGCCGCTGTGGATGGCACTTGAGCGCCTGCCCGAGATGCACAGCCTGCGCGGCCGCCTGTTCATGCTCGCGCTGGGTGGCATGCTGGCGGCGCTCACGGCGCTGCTGCTGAGCCTGGCCGCCTGGCGCTGGAGCATCAAGCCGGTGCTGGCGCTGTTTCTGCTGTCGGGGGCTGCCGGGGCGCACTTCATGGGCGCCTACAACGTGGTCATCGACTCCACCATGATGGTCAACGTGCTGCACACCGACCTGCGCGAAACGCGCGACCTGCTGGGCAGCAGCCTGCTCCTGAGTGCCCTGCTGCTCGCGGTGCTGCCCCTGGCCTGGTTGCTGCCGGTTCGCGTGCAGCGCCTTGGCAACTGGCAGCAGTTGCGCCGCAACCTGTGGGGGGCGCTGGGTGCGACCGTGGTGTTGGTGGCGCTGCTGTTGCTGTTCTTTGCCGACATGTCGGCCACCATGCGCAACCACAAGCCGGTGCGCTACCTGATCAACCCGCTCAACTCGTTCTATGCCCTGGGCATGGTCGCAGCCGACGCCCAGAGCAAACCGAGCGGCCCGCCCGTGCCGGTGGGCACCGACGCGCGCGTGGCCGCCCGGCCGAGCACGGCCAAGCCGCCGCTGCTGGTGCTGGTGCTGGGCGAGACAGCGCGCGCCGACCACTTTTCGCTCAATGGCTACACGCGCGCCACCAACCCGCGCCTGGCCGGGCTCGACGTGCTGAGTTTTCGTGCGGTGAGTTCCTGTGGCACCAGCACTGCAGCGTCGGTGCCCTGCATGTTCTCGGTCTTCGGCAAGACGGGCTTCGAGGCCGAGAGCCGCCCGCACGAAAACCTGCTCGACGTGCTGCAGCACGCCGGCCTGGCGGTGCTGTGGGTCGAAAACCAATCCGGCTGCAAGGGCGTGTGCGAGCGGGTGGCCAATTCACGCCCCGTTGGCACCGCATGTGAAGACGGCGAATGCCTCGACGACGCCCTGTTGCGCGGCCTCGACGAACGCATCGCCGCCCTGCCCGCCGAGCGCCGCGAAAAAGGCGTCGTGGTGGTGATGCACCAGATGGGCAGCCACGGCCCGGCCTACTGGAAACGCTCGCCGCCCGCGCAGAAGCGCTTCCAGCCCGAGTGCCAGACCAACGCGCTGCAAGACTGTGAGCGCGAGGCGCTGATCAACGCCTACGACAACTCCATCGCCTACACCGACCAGGTGTTGGCCGACACCATCGCCTGGCTGCGCTCGCAGGGCGAGCAGCACGACGCCGCCATGCTGTACCTGTCGGACCACGGCGAGTCGCTGGGCGAGAACAACCTCTATCTGCACGGCCTGCCCTACGCCTTTGCGCCGCAGGAACAAAAGCACGTGCCGATGGTGATGTGGCTGTCTTCGGCCGCCGAGCAATCGCTCAAGCCGGGCTGCCTGAAACAGCGGCTCGACACCGCGTTCAGCCACGACAACCTCTCACACACGGTGCTCGGGATGATGGGCGTGCAGACCGAGGTCTACCGCAACACGCTCGACGTGGTGGCGCCCTGCCGCGTCACTGCGTAAGGCGCGCTCAGAACAACTCGCCCTGCCCGCTGGTGGGTGCCAGCCGCGGCTTGCGAAACAGCGTGAGGTCGAGTTCGGTGCGGGTCTTGTTCAGGCCCAGTCGGGCGCAGGCCTTGGTGAAACGCTGGTGCAGCAACTGCGCCCACACGCCCTCGCCCTTCATGCGGCTGCCGAACTTGGCGTCGTAGTCCTTGCCGCCGCGCATCTCGCGCACCCGCGCCATCACCCGACCGGCGCGCTCGGGAAAGTGCTGCTCCAGCCACTGCTGAAACAACGGGTTCACCTCCCAGGGCAGGCGCAATACCACGCTGAAGGCCGAGCGCGCCCCGGCCGCCGCCGCAGCTTCGAGGATGTGCTCCAGCTCGGGTTCGTTGATGAAGGGAATCACCGGCGACACGCTCACCCCCACCGGCACACCCGCACGGGCCAGCGTCTCGATGGTGCGCAGCCGGCGCTGCGGCGAGGCGGCGCGCGGCTCCAGGATGCGCGAGAGGCCGGCGTCGAGCGAGGTCACCGACACATACACCGCCGCCAGCCGCTCGGCGGCCATCGGGGCGATCAGGTCGAGGTCGCGCTCCACCCCCGACGACTTGGTCACCAGCGAAAACGGGTGTTTGCACTCGGCCAGCAGCTCGATCACCGAGCGGGTGATGCCGAGCTTGCGTTCGATGGGCTGGTAGGCGTCGGTCGCCGAGCCGATGTTGAGCAAGGCGGGCTCGTAGCTGCGGCTGGCAAAGGCCTCGCGCAGCCGCTGCGCGGCGTTGACCTTGGCGATGATGCGGGTCTCGAAGTCGAGCCCCGGCGACATGTTGAGGTAACTGTGCGTGGGCCGCGCGAAACAGTAGATGCAACCGTGCTCGCAGCCCCGGTAGGGGTTGATCGAGAGGTCGAACGAGATGTCGGGCGAGTCGTTGCTTGCGAGGATGGACTTGACCCGCTCCTCGATGATCTGCGTGGCCACCGGCACCTGCTCTTCACTCGCCGCCTGTTCGAGCGTGCCCCAGCCGTCGTCAAAACTTTCGCTCGGCTGGCGGTTGTAGCGGTGAACGATGGCCCAGGCCGTGCCACGGCCCTTGAGGGTGCCCAGGTCTGGTGGGGCGGGGGGTGGCTTGTGCATACTGTATGTTTATACAGTATCTGATTTCCCCTCCCAGCACGCGGTCAAACCGCCGGCAGCTTCACCCCCACAGCGGGCCGATGGCGTCGAGCGTGTTCTTGATCACAAGCCCCATCTCGGTGTCGCCTTCCATCATCAGGGCGCGCTCGAAGAACAGGCGGTCGGCGTCGTCGGTGCCGCGGGCGAGGCGCCAGTAGGTATCGAGCGGCGCCGAGATGCGCACCACGGCTTCGCTGCCCGCCGGCGCCACACGAAAGCCGGCTGGTGTCAGCCTGACCCGGGCGCGCACGCCCAGGTCGCTCACCAGCAGCTCGACCGTGCGCTGCTGCAACAGCTCGCGCACATCGGCGCTCAGCTGGGGCATCAAGACGCGGTCGAGCGCCAAGGCCAGCACGAACGACGGTGGCTGTGTGGGCAGTGCCGCCACGAAGCGGCGCAAGGGATGTGGCAGGTTCATGCGCCGACCCAGTTCAAGCCCGGCCTGCGGTGGGCAAACCCGTTGCTCAAGCCACCGGGCAGGCTCATGGCCTGCAGGGCGGCGAGCGCGTCTTGCGCGTCGGCGCCCTGGTTGAGCACCTGCTCGAACCAGCCGATCACTTCGACAAACCCGTGCGCACAAGGCGACAGGCGCAAGCTCGAGACACCCGCCGCGCGCAGCGCCGCCCCATCGGCCAGCAGGCATTGCTGCGCGGCCGACTGCGTCTGCGTGCCGTTGAGCACCAGAAAGGCCTGGCCTTCGCTGCTCGACAGCAGCAGGCCATCGGCATCGTC
>NZ_JADMJX010000126.1 GCF_018780185.1 Rhizobacter sp. | reverse complement strand
ATCGGCGACATCATCGGCGTGATCGACAGCATCGCCTTCCAGACCAACATCCTGGCGCTCAACGCCGCCGTTGAAGCAGCGCGTGCGGGCGAGTCGGGGCGCGGTTTCGCGGTGGTGGCGGGCGAGGTGCGCAGCCTGGCCCAGCGCAGCGCCGATGCAGCGCGCGAGATCAAGGCGCTGATCGGCGCGAGCGTCGAGAAGGTGGAGTCGGGCGCACGCATCGTCGACGACGCCGGCCAGACCATGGAAGACATCGTGAGCCAGGTGAAGCGCGTGTCCGACCGCATCGCCGAGATCAGCGCGTCGACCCAAGACCAGAGCAAGGGCATCGGCCAGGTGGGCGACGCCCTCGGCCACCTCGACCAGATCACCCAGCAAAACGCTGCCCTGGTGGAGCAAAGCACCGCCGCGTCCGAGAGCCTCAAGCAGCAGGCCACCCGCCTGGCCGAGGCGGTGGGCGTGTTCCGCTGAGGCATTCGCACCGGGCACGGGAACCTTCACCCCGCGCGGTGGGTCGATGGGGCTTCGCTCCATCACCTGCCGCTGCCCATGACGCACCCCCTTCCCCCCGCCGGCCTGTCGCGCCGCCAGCTGCTCGCCGCCGGTTTGATGCTGGGCAGCCTGCCCGCGTGGGCCCAGTCGCCCTCGGCCGCCACCTACCGCGAGATTGATTTCGACTGGGTCGACACCGGCCGCGAGCGCCCCGTGCCGGCGCGGCTTTACTGGCCGCAAGCCACCGGCCGGGCGGTGCCGCTGGTGGTGTTCTCCCACGGCATCGGCGGCTCGCGCCGGGGCTACAGCTACCTGGGGCGCCATTGGGCCAGCCATGGGTATGCGAGCCTGCACGTGCAACACGTGGGCAGCGATTCGGCGCTGTGGAGCGGCAACCCGCTGGCGGTGGTGAGCCGCTTGCAGGCGGCGGCGCAAGAGCGTGAGGCGATTGCGCGGGTGAAAGATGTGCGCTTCGCGCTCGACCGCGTGATCGAGCTCTCACCCCCTCAATTGGGCGCCGAGATCGACGCACGCCGCGTCGTGGCCGCTGGCCACTCCTACGGCGCCAACACCAGCCTGCTGGCGGTGGGCGCGCGGGTGGCGCGCGGTGCGCAGTGGCTTGAGTTTCGCGACCCGCGTTTCACCGCGGCCGTGGTCATCTCGGCACCGCCGTTTTATGGCGAGAACGACCTCGCGTCGGTGCTCGGCCTTGTGGCCGTGCCCACGCTGCACGTGACCGCCACCGAAGACGTGATCCAGATTCCCGGCTACCGCTCGGGCGCGACGGACCGCCTGGCCGTGTTCGACGCGGTGGCCGACCGGCGCAAGCTGCTGGTCGTCTACGAAGGCGGTTCGCACAGCATCTTCACCGACCGTGCCGGCACCGGTGGGTACGCGCTGAACCCGCGGGTGAAAGCGGCCACCAAGGAGCTCGCCTTGGCGTTCTTCGAGAGCAGCTTCGAGGGCAGCACGGCGCACCTCACGCGCTGGGGCGAAACCTGGAAGTCGCTGCTGGCGATGCCGCTCAACGTCGGCTGATGGCCCGCGGGCCACCCGGCGCCGCCGAGTCCCGTTCTCAGCCTCTCACCCGCTCAGGCCTTCTTCAGCTTGAGCATCAAGCTCACAGCGCTGGCGATTCCTTGCTCGATTTCCAGCGAGTCGGCGAAGTGTTTGCCGTAGAGCAGGGCGCCGATCCAGTTGTTGTCGAGCAGCGACTGGCGCCACGGTGGGGTTTCGGTCGCCTTGATGACGACCCGGCGCAACGCTTCCTTTTGCTCGGGGGTGATCAGTGCGGGGCCGAAGACGCCGCGCCAATTGGCCAGTTCAGTGGAGACCCCCAGCTCGGTCAGTGACGGTATGCCGTAAAGCGACCTGCGCGACGAGGTGGCCAGTGCCACGAGGGTCTTGTTCTCGATCTCGGTCTTGAACTCGCTGTAGCCAGAGATCCCGACCTGCGCCTTGCCACTGGCCAGCAGCGCCATCGCCTCCTTGCCGCTGCTGGTGGGCTCGAACTTCAGCGCGGCGGCGTCCAGGCGCAGTTGGCGCGCCACCATGCCGGCGAGCATGTGGTCCACACCGCCGATCGAGCCGCCGGTGAAGGTGACCGAGCCCACGTTCTGCTGCATGGCGCTCACCAGCGCCTTCATGTCTTTCAGCTTCGAGTCGGCCGGAGTCACCAGCACCATGTAGTCGCTGGTCAGTCTGGCGATCGGCGTGACCTGGGCCAAGGTGGTCTTCGGCTGGTTCACGGCAATGGCCCCCACCATCACCATGCCGCCGATCATCAAGGCGGCGGGGTCGCGGCTGTAGCGCGCCACGAAGTCGGCGAGGCCGATGGTGCCGCCCTGGCCGCCCTTGTTCTGGTATTCGATCTGCTGAGCCAGCCCGGCCGACTGGATCGCCGTGCCCAGCGCACGCCCGGTCTGGTCCCAGCCGCCGCCGGCACCGCCTGGAATGTAGATGCGCAGCAGCGGCAGTGCAGGTGCTGCGGAGGCCGGCTTCGGCCTCGGGCTGGCCTGGGCGAATGCCGCCGCGCTGAGCGGGGAAATCAGGGCGCCCGCGGTGGCTTGCAGGCACGTACGACGGTCCATGGGCAGTCTCCTTGTTGTGGTGACTGCAACTTAGGTGGCGCGGCTGTCGTTCGGCTGTCAGCGTCAGGGCGTTAACCCTCATGGCGCAAAGCCATAAGAAAAGCCCGCAACCATTGCTGGCAGCGGGCTCGGTCTTCCGGGCAAAGCGGCGTTCACCTTGGTGATTGCGACCCTGACGGCTTTTCTCAGCGCTGGGGTACGGGTTCCCTGCTGTCCGCCCAATCGTGCGGCCGGTTGGCGCTGTGAATGAAGAGCAGTGTAGGCGAGCGCGCGAAAAGCGATCGTTTGAATAGCCCCGGTTTCGCGGGGCTTCTCTGGCTCACACCGGCCAGCGCACCGTGGCCTCCAGACCAGGTGACGCGTTGCGCAAGGCGAGCGTGCCGCCATGCGACTGCGCCACCAGGCGGCACAGGTAGAGGCCGAGGCCCACACCGCCGGCGGCGCGGGTGCGTGCACTGTCGGGTCGATAGAAGGGCTCGGCCAGCCGTGACAGCTGGTCCTCGGGCACACCGGGGCCGTGGTCGCGCACGCTCAGGCACACCACATCGCCATCGACCCAGGTGCTCACCATCACCGGCTCACCCGTGCTCGCGCCATGGCGGCAGGCGTTGTCGATCAGGTTGCGCAACAGCAGCGTGGCGCGCGGGCGATCGAGCTGCAACACGGGCAGCTCGTCGGCCAGCGAGAGCTGGACGGGCTGCTCGGCAAAGCCGGTGGCCACCACCTCGCGCAGCAGCGTGTTGAGGTCGGTGGCTTCGCGCTTCAGCGCGGCCGGGCCGGCAGCAAGGCGCTCGCCTTCGAGCAGGTCGGTGATCAGCTCGCCCATCAGCGTGAGGTCGCGCAGCAGCGCCTGCCGCTCGCTGCTTTCGGCCGACAGCTCGGCGTTGAGCCGTGCACGCGTCAACGGTGAACGCAGCTCGTGGCTGATGGCCAGCAGCAGCGCGCGCTGGTTCTTCAGCATGCCGTGCAGGCCGGTGGCCATGTCGTTCACCTGCGTCGCCAGGTCGCCCAGCTCGTCTTTGCGGCGCACCGGGATCGGTGTGTCGAAGCGGCCCTCGCCATAACGCAGCGCACCGGCGCGGATGTCGTCGAGCGGGCGGAACAGCCGCCGCACCGTCGCGTAGGCGAGCAGCGTCAGCAGCAGCAGGCCGAACAGCGGCACCAGCCCGCGCCACGGGTGGCGCTCGCGCCAGATCACGTCGCCCAGGCCAAACTGGATGCGGTGGCCGTCGGCCGTGGTGCGGCTGAGCAGGCCGCGCATGTCGCCGTGGCCCTCCTTGTCATTCATCCAGCCGCGCTCGAAGCGGCGGTCGGGGTGCGAGTCCCACTGCACCGCCGGCCCGTCGATGCGCACCGACACCGGCAGCCGCGCCACCAGCGCCTGCGCGCGGGCCAGGTCGGGCGGCGAGCCGATTTCGGTGGCCAGGCGGTCCACGTAGTCGGTCAGCAGCGGCTTCACCAGCAGGTCGAAGCTGCCGGTCAGCGCCATGCGCGTGCCGCCCACGAACACCACCACCGTGCCGATGGCGAGCAACAGAAACAGCGCCACCAGCCGCCAGCGCAGCGAGTGCCTGAAGCGCTGGTGCCAGCGCTTGTGCGCTTGCAGGTGGTGGCGCAGGCGCTCTCTCACGGCAGCGGCACGCCGGCGAAGGTGTAGCCCGCGTTGCGCAATGTCTTGATCAGCGGCAGCGGCTCCAGCTTGCGGCGCAAGCGGCTGATGAGGATGTCGACCGCGCGGGTGAACAGATCGGCGTCGCGCCCGCGCAGCTTGTTGAGAATCTCGTCGCGGCTGAACACCCGCCCCGGCTCGCGCGCCAGCATCACCAGCAGCTCGAACTCGGTGCCCGTGAGTTCGAGCAGCTCGCCCTGGCGGCGCACCTCGCGGCGCAGGAGGTCGATCTCCAACCCGTCGAACAGCAGCTTGCCGTTGGGTTGTCGATGTGTCTCGCCGCTGCTGCGCGAACGGCGAAGAATGGTTTGCAGACGGGCCGCCAGCTCGCGCGGCTCGAAGGGCTTGGGCAGGTAGTCGTCGGCACCCAGCTCCAGGCCGACCACGCGGTCGGTCACGTCGCCGCGCGCGGTGAGCATCAGCACCGGGATGTCGCTGCCATGGCGGATGCGACGGCACACCTCGAAGCCGTCCATCTCGGGCAGCATCACGTCGAGGATCACCGCGTCATACGCCTGCGCCGCCAGCCGCGCCAGGCCCTGGCTGGGCAGCGCGGCGTGGTCGAGCTGCAGGTCAAAGCGCTGCAGGTAGGTGGCCAGCGGCGCCGCGAGCTCTTCGTCGTCGTCGATCAACAAGATGCGGTGCATGGGGCGGGATGCTGACACAGACGGCGGGCGCTACAACCACCGCCGTGTGCTCGCCACATAGTCGCGGTACCAGCCACCAAAACGCCGCGTCATCTGCGCCTCTTCATCGGGGATGTGCAGCACGTGCGCCACCGCGGCAAACAGCAGCGCCGCGAGTGCAAGCAACGGTGCCCCCAACCCCAGCGCCGCACCCAGCAACAGCATCACGATACCCAGGTACATCGGGTTGCGGCCGAACCGATACGGCCCTTCTTCGATCAACTGCAGCGGTGTCTCGCTCGACTGCACTGGGGTGCCTGCCGCACGAAACAAGGCCCAGGCCCACACCGTCCACACCAGCCCGCCCGCGGCGAGCAGGGCGCCCGACACCGGCGCGTGGCCCCAGGGCGCGCTGCCGCCCCACAGCGCGACGTGGCCGGCCCCTGCGGCGGTGGCGAGTGCCAGCGCGATGCCGGGAGGGCGCCAACGCAGGGGGCTCCAGCGGGTGGGGCTCCGGCGCGAGGCGACGGCGGCAGCCGTCACCACCGTCACACCACGGCCACGCTCAACCGCGCCAGCCATGGCGGCCACCCCGGCGCTCCAGCAGCTCGCGCACCTTCTGCTGTTGCTCGGGCTTCAAGCTGTCGTAGAAGTCGGCCGCGGCCGTCACGAGGGCGGGCGAGCCTTCGCGCAGCGCGACGGCCTTGGTGTCGATCAGGGCGAGCGCGCGCTGGCGGTCAAGCTGCGTGCCGGCCAGCACCGCCTTCAGCTCGGCGCGCGGTTCGCCGCCCTTGGCGACCATCGCCTTGCGCTGCGCTTCGATCGCGTCGGCCAGCACGGTGAGCTTGGCCTGTTGCGCCGCGTCGAGATCGAGCTTGCGGCCCGCGCGCTCGACCATCTTGCCGCGCCACTCGGTGCGCTCGGCCTCCGTCATGTGGCCACCCCAGGGGCCGTGCATGCGGTGTGAACACGCGGCCAGGCCGCCAAAGAGCACCGTCGCGCCAAACACGCCGATCAGCGTGCGTTTGATCCAGGTCTTCATGTCGTTGTCCTATCGGGTTGGTTGAACATGAAGCCATGGTCGTGGGGCAGGGTGCGGCTGTCCTTTCTGGCAGGGATCGGTTTGTATCGTTTCTTTTCGCCGCGTTGCGGCTCACGCCAACGCGCTGTCAGCCGGCGAGGGCTGTGAGCACCACCGTCAGGTGCCCGCCGTTTCCGCCGCGCGGGTAGGGCGGCTTGGGCCACGCCCAGCGGTCTGAGGTGAAGAGCGCGCGCATCGCGTTGATGTCGCAGTGATACGGCGGCCCCGCCACCCAGCCGTCGGCCGCTTCGGCGCGCGGCACCTGCTCGAACTGCGCCAGCAGCTTGCCGCCGGGGCGCAGCCAGGCGTGCAGTTGCTGCGCATAACGCACCCAGTGGTCGGGGTGCAGCGCACACAGGCAGGTGCGCTCGATGATGGCGCCCACCGGCGCGGGCGGCGACCAGCTCAGTACGTCGGCCTGCTCCACCTGCGCGATGGGTGCGCCGAACCCGGCTTCGGCCAGCCGCTCGCGGGCGATCGTGACGGCGGCCGGCGTGTAGTCGATGCCGGTGACGGCGATGCCGCGCGAAGCCAGCACCAGCAGGTCGCGGCCCGAGCCGCAGCCCGGCACGAGCACCGGGGCGTCGCCGGCGCTCAGCGTGCCGTCGTCCAGCCAGGCCAGCACTTCGGGGTCGTCGGCGCCGCTGCCCCACGGCGTCTGGCGGGTGAGGTAGCGGTCTTGCCAGAAGGGGATGTCGGGGCCGGGCATGGGGGCGGGCTCAGTGGCTGCAAGTGCAAAGGGGGTGCGGCGGTGATGCTGTGCGAGGGAGGCGCTCAATGCAAGTTTGTGCTGCTGCAAGGCAAGGCCTGACCCTCGCGCCCCGCGCCGCCGCGGTGTACCGGCGCACCCACCCATACAGCGCGGCGAGCGACATGCCGCGCTGTACCGCAGAGGTGGGCCCGGCGCTGGCACGATGCAGCGTCGGCCAGCGCAAACGCGAACCGATCACCCCATCCCCAGGAGCCCCCATGAAAACCATCGGCCTGATCGGCGGCATGAGCTGGGAGTCGACCGTGCCCTACTACCGCCTGATCAACGAGACCGTGGCCGCGCGACTCGGTGGTCTGCATTCGGCCCGGCTGGTGCTCTACAGCGTCGACTTCCATGACATCGAGCGCCTGCAGCACGCCGGTGACTGGGCGGCCGCCGGCGAGTTACTGGCCGATGCGGCCCGCTCGCTGCAAGCCGCGGGGGCCGACGTGCTGGTGCTGTGCACGAACACCATGCACAAGGTGGCAGCGCAGATCGAGGCGGCGGTGAACATCCCGCTGTTCCACATCGCCGACCCGACGGCCACCGAGATACGCGCCGCTGGCCACACATGCGTGGGTTTGCTCGGCACACGCTTCACGATGGAGCAGGGCTTCTACCGCGACCGCCTGACCGAGCGCCACGGCCTGCGGGTGCTGGTGCCCGAGGCGGGCGACCGCGAGATCGTGCACCGGGTCATCTACGAGGAGCTGTGCCTGGGGAAGATCGTGCCCGCTTCGCGCGCCGAATACCGGCGCGTGATGGCCGGGCTGGTGGAGCGGGGTGCCAAGGCCATCATCCTGGGGTGCACCGAGATTGGCTTGCTGGTGGATGCCAGCGATGCGACGGTGCCACTGTTCGACACCACCGGCATCCATGCGCGCAAGGCGGCGGAATTGGCGTTGGAGGAGGGGTGATGGGCTGCGGCTTAGGCCTCGACGCTCGGCGCTTTCTCTTGCGCCGCGCCATGGGGGAATGAAATAAGGTGAGGGCGGGGACGGGTGCGAACTCAATGGTCACCAGTGGACGTATCGCAACGGGAGTCTGTGCTGTTCCAGTGCAAAAGCACCAGGCGTCGAGCGGGTGCGCCCTGCGGTGCTGAATACACGAGTCGCTATTGCGTTAGTCCAGTTCAGTGCTATCCGTTCTCTCTTCGACATCCAAGCGCTTGAGCGATGCGGGGGGCAGATGTTTGCGCAGAACGGCTACTGCGTCGTCATAGCGCGACCTTGAGCCTCCGGAAACGAGATGCTCCGCCTTCAGCTTGATCCGGTTGACCTCGGGCTGCCAGGCCTCACCGTTTGCCTTCATTTGTTGCGTGAGGTCTAAGCAATAGTTGAAGCTTGTAGCGTCAACATAGAACTGCACAAGTGCAGTGGCATCTTTCGCGTTCATCTTGCCGTCGGCCAACAGAGCGGGTAGCGCAGTTTCTTTGCCGTGCAAGGGGACGCGGTAGGCTGGAACCATGATCTTCGAGCCGAGATAGATGCGTGCCTGATGTTCAGCAATCCGCACATCCAGTGCAATCGCCTCGAAGTGGCCGCGCCTTGCTTCCCTACGGGTGTAGAACCCATAGGCAATCGGAAAGATGATGGCAATACCAAGCCCTAACAGTGAGCCCCAGGCCTGCACCCAACCGGCGCAGTTGTTTTCGCTGACACCGGGCACCAACATACAGGTATTGAGAAGATCACGCATGGCTGCAGCCTACACCTTGAGTAACGACTAAGGATCGCCGGGGGCGAGTGGCCGCTGTAGTTCCAACCCTACAAAACAACCCCCGCCCCCACGATTCCGCTGAACCCCCGTCGTCCCTAGCATCCCCTTCATCCACCCGAAGGGACCCCGCATGCGCGACGACAACGACAACCGTTTCGACCCCTACAACGCCGACCGCCCGCTGCTGATGCGTTGCGCCTGCGGGCAGCACGCCTCGGCCGATGAGCACAACAGCGCGCTCAGCGCTGTCAATGAACTCAAGCGCCGCAGCGAGACCACCGAGTTCGAGACCTACTCCAACGACTTCATCGAAGCAACGCTGGTGAAGGCGCTGTTCCCGCAAGACGCGATGCGCCGGCGTTTCTTGCGCGCGGTGGGCAAGGGCGGTGCGATGGCGGCCATCGGCAGCGTGTTGCCGGTCGCGTCGTTGCAGGCCATGGCGCAGGAGAAGGGCGCGTTGGAGAAGAAGGAGCTGAAGATCGGCTTCATCCCGATCACCTGCGCCACGCCGTTGATCATGGCGCACCCGCTCGGCTTTTATTCCAAGCAGGGCCTCGACGTGCAGGTGGTGAAGACCGCCGGCTGGGCGCTCATTCGCGACAAGATGATCAACAAGGAGTACGACGCCACGCACTTCTTGTCGCCGATGCCGCTGGCCATGTCGATGGGGGTGGGCAGCAACCCGGTGGCGATGAACGTGGCCGCCATCCAGAACACCAACGGCCAGGCGATCACGCTCGCGCTCAAGCACAAGGACAACCGCGACCCGAAGAACTGGAAGGGC
>NZ_JADMJX010000206.1 GCF_018780185.1 Rhizobacter sp. | reverse complement strand
GCTGCGCTCGGGTGATGGCCGAGTTGACGATGGCGTCCTTGAACGGCTTGCCTTCGGCCACCTGCAGGTTGATGAAGTCGACCAGCAGGATGGAATTGCGCACGATGATGCCGGCCAGCGCGATCATGCCGATCATGCTGGTGGCCGTGTACTGCGCGCCGAGCAAGGCGTGGCCCGGCATCACGCCGATGATGGTGAGCGGGATCGGCGCCATGATGATCAGCGGCGTCAGATAAGAACCGAACTGCGCCACCACCAGCAGGTAGATCAGGATCAGGCCGACCGCATAGGCGGCGCCCATGTCGCGGAAGGTCTCGTAGGTGATCTGCCACTCGCCGTCCCACTTGAGGGCGTAGCCGCGGTAGGGGTCGGCAGGTTGGCTGATGAAGTACTCGCCCAGCTCGCCGCCGCCCGGGGGCTTGATCTGCGCCAGCGCGCTGCGCATGCCGAACACGCCGTAGAGCGGGCTGTCGATCTTGCCGGCGGTGTCGGCCACGACGTAGTTCACCGGCAGCAGGTCCTTGTGATAGACCGGCTGCTCGCGCAGCGTGTCGCTCGCCTTCACCAGCTCGCGGATGGGCACCAGCTTGCCGTCGGCCGCGCGCACGGTGAGCTGCAGCAAGGTGTCGAGCTCGCCCTGGCGTTGCGGCGGCAGTTGCAGCGTGGCGGCGGCCGGGTACTTGCTCTCGTCGTGCAGATAGGTCGTGGATTCACCGGCCAGGCCCGCGCGCAGCGTGCTCACGATGGCCTGCTGCGGCACGCCCAGCAGAGCGGCCTTGCGGCGGTCGACCAGCAGCACGGTCTTGGGGGCGGCAGCGATGCTGCTGTCGTCGGCATCGACGACGCCCTCGGTCTTCTCGAACACCGCGCGCACGGCCTTGGCCACTTCGCGGCGGCCTTCGGCGTCAGGGCCGTAGACCTCGGCCACGATGGGCGAGAGCACCGGCGGGCCGGGCGGCACCTCGATCACCTTCACGTTGGCACCAAATCGTTTGCCGATGGCCTGCAGGGCAGGGCGCACGCGGGTGGCGATGGCGTGGCTCTGCTCGCTGCGGTGGGCCTTGTCGACCAGGTTGACCTGGATGTCGCCCACCTCGCCGCCACTGCGCAGGTAGTACTGGCGCACCAGGCCGTTGAAGTTGATCGGTGCGGCGGTGCCGGCGTAGGCTTGGTAGTGCGTGACCTCGGGCAACGTGGCCAGGTGCGCGCCCAGCTCGTGCAGCACGGCGGCGGTCTGCTCCACCGGCGTGCCGGCGGGCATGTCGACGACGACCTGGAACTCCGACTTGTTGTCGAAGGGCAGCATCTTGAGCATCACCAGGCCCGCCACCGGCAACGCGACCGACACGGCAATCAAGGCCGCCACACCCGCGCCGAGCAGGCGCCGGTTGCGTTGGCCGCGCGTGTCGTCGAGCAGCGGGCGGAAGATGCGCTCGAAGCCCTGGGCGATCTTGGTCTGCAGGCGGCCCGGTGCGGTGGCGTGGCCGCTGCCCGGTTTCATCCACAGGCGCGCCAGCCACGGGGTGACGACAAACGCGATCGCCAGCGACAACAGCATGCCCATGCTGGCATTGATGGGAATGGGGCTCATGTACGGCCCCATCAGGCCCGAGACGAAGGCCATCGGCAGCAGCGCGGCGATCACCGTCAGCGTGGCGAGGATGGTGGGGCCACCCACTTCGTCGACCGCGCCAGGGATGATCTGCGCCAGCGTCTTGCCGGGGTAGAGCTGCTGGTGGCGGTGGATGTTTTCGACCACCACGATGGCGTCGTCGACCAGGATGCCGATGGAGAAGATCAGCGCAAAGAGCGACACCCGGTTCAGCGTGAAGCCCCAGGCCCACGACGCGAACAAGGTGGCCGTGAGGGTGAGGATCACCGCCGCACCCACGATGGCCGCTTCGCGCCGGCCGAGCGCGATGAACACCAGGGCCACCACGGAGGCGGTGGCGAAGAGCAGCTTCTGGATCAGTTTCTTCGCCTTGTCGTTGGCGGTCGCGCCGTAGTTGCGCGTCTCGGCCACCTCGACTTCAGACGGGATCACCGTGTTCTTCAGCGCCTGCACGCGCGTCATCACGGCATCGGCCACGTCGATCGCGTTCTGGCCCGGCTTCTTGGTGACGGCGATCGTGACCGCGGGGTACTCGGCGGCGCCCTTGCCGGCCGTGCCATGCCAGACATAGCGGCTGGGTGGCGGCGCACCGTCGCGCACGCTGGCCACGTCTTGCAGGAAGACGGGCTTGCCGGCGCGCACGCCGACCACCAGCTCGGCCACGTCGCGCGCGCTGTTGAGGAAGGGGCCCGACTCCAGCGCCACCGAGCGGTTGCCCGACAGCAACTCACCGATCGGCAGCCCGAGGTTGGCCGACTGCAGCGCGGCGCGCATGTCGGCCACGGTGACGCCGGTGCTGGCCATGCGGGCGGGGTCGAGCTCGACCATCACGGCGCGGCCGGGGCCGCCCACGGTGGTGACTTCGCGCGTGCCGGCCACCCGCTTCAGGTCGGCCTCGATGCTGTGCGCCACGCGCTCCAGGTCGTAAGGGCCGGTCTCGCCGCGGCCGAAGAGCGTGAGCGTGACGATGGGCACGTCGTCGATCCCCTTGGGCTTGATGATGGGCGCACCCACCCCCAGGCCCTGGGGCAGCCAGTCGGCGTTGCTGTTGACGGTGTCGTACAGGCGCACCAGCGCCTCGGTGCGCGGCACACCCACCTTGAACTGGACCGTGATCACGGCCATGCCGGGGCGCGACACCGACATCACGTGCTCGATGCCCGCGATCTGCGACAGCACCTGCTCGGCCGGTGTGGCCACCATCTGCTCGATGTCGCGCACGGCCGCCCCGGGGAAGGGGATCAGCACGTTGGCCATGGTCACGTTGATCTGCGGCTCTTCTTCGCGTGGCGTCACCAGCACCGCAAAGGCGCCCAGCAGCAGCGCGACCAGGGCCAGCAGCGGCGTGATCTGCGCCGACTGGAAGAACGCCGCGATGCGGCCCGAAGCGCCAAGCTTCTCGGAAGACTCGCCCATCTTCGTGGCGTCATCTGTCTTCATGGCTGGCGCCCTGCGGCCTGCGGGTCGAGCGCGACACGTTCGCCGGCGCTCAGGCCGCTCAGGACTTCGACCCGGTCACCCGCCGCGCGACCCAGCCGCACCTGGCGCAACAGCGCACGGCCTTCGGGGTTGATGACGTACAGCGCGGTCAGCTCGGCACGGCGCACGATGGCCTTGCCCGGCACGTAGACGCGAGCGTCGTTGGCCCCCTGCGAGGGGATCCAGGCGCGCGCAAACATGCCAGGCACCAGGCCGGGCGTGGCGGGCAGGTCGAAACGAACCTGCACGGTGTGCGTGGCCGAGTCGGCGGCCGGCAGGGCGGTCACGCGAAGCGGCTTGACCCATTGCTGCGTTGCAGGCAGGGCCGGCAGCTCAAGCCGAGCCAGCGCAGTGGCGCCTGGGGCGGCCGAGGCTTGCGGCACGGCTGCCGTCACGCGCAAGGCGCTGGGGTCGTATAAGGTGAGCAGCGGGCGGCCGGGCAGGGCCATGTCGCCCAGCGAGACCGGCACCTCACTGACCACACCGGCGTAAGGGGCACGCACGGTATGGAAGCCCGCCTCCACGTGGGCGGCGCCAGCTTGTGCCAACTGGGCGGCCACCTGGGCCTGCGTGGCTTTGAACTGCGCCTCGGCGCGCTCCAGCGCGGCCTGGCTGATGTAGTTCTTGTCGTAGAGCTGCTTCTGGCGCTCGAAGTCCTTGCTCGCGACGTCGAGCGAAGCGCGGGCGGCGCGCACGGTGGCGTCGCTGGCCAAGGCGTTCTGGTCGGCTGCGTGAGAGTCGATGCGGGCGAGCACCTGGCCCGCCTTGACGCTGTCGCCCGGCTTGACCTGCAGCGCCACGATGGCGCCCGGCACCTGGGCCGCGATCACGGTCTGGCGCACCGCTTCGACCACACCGTCGTGGCTGGCCTCGTTGGCGGCGTTGCGCCCTTCGGCGACCACGCTTGCCAGCGCGGGCGCAGCCGGAGTGGCCGCGAGGGCGGTGCCTGGGCCGGCAGCAAGGGCCGTGATCAGCAGCCAGAGGGTTCTCATGCGTGTTCTCCCGTTCTGAGCCAGAGGGAGTCCCCTGGCTTTTGACTTCAACTGGATGTATTATTTAGCTAAACAGCTAAATAGTCAAATGGCTAATTGAAGAAAGGGCCAACGAACCATGAATTCACAGATCACGGCGGGCTGAGGCATCATGGTCACCCGCAATAACGACCCTTGCCCCCGCATGAAAAGCCTGCCTCCGGAGGCGCTCGAACAGGTGGCGTCATATTTTCAAGCGCTGTCCGAGCCCACACGCTTGCGCATCCTCAACTTCTTGCGCGATGGCGAGCGAAGTGCTGGCGAACTGGCGACGCTGTGCGGCTACACCGGCGCCAACATCTCGCGCCACATGGCCATGCTCACCGCACATGGCCTGGTCGCGCGTGAGGCTCGCGGAACGAGCGTCTACTTCCGTATCGCCGATCAGTCGGTCTACGACCTGTGCGACCTGGTGTGCGGCAACATCGCCCGCCAATTCGAGCGCGTGGCGACCGAGCGGGCCGCATTTGTGCGCAGTGCCACGCAAGGCCCCACTGCCAAGGCGGCTGCTCGACGCAAGCCGCGCGCGGGAAAACCCTCCGCGGCCTGAGGTGGCTGGCTCCTAAAATCTTTTTCGCACACCTGGACACTTGGCCCACTGGAGTTTTCTGAATGGCACAAACCCGCCGCGCTTCGACCTCCGACGACGGCAGCGCCGACAGCAGTAGCCTGCGCATCCTGAAGAAGTACCCGAATCGCCGTCTCTACGACACCCAGACCAGCAGCTACATCACGCTGGCCGACGTCAAGAAGATGGTGCTGGAGGGGCAGGAGTTCGTGGTGCGTGACGCCAAGACCAGCGACGACCTCACCCGCAGCATCCTGCTGCAGATCATTCTGGAAGAAGAGTCTGGCGGCGTGCCCATGTTCTCGTCGCAGATGCTGGCGCAGATCATCCGGTTCTACGGCCACGCCATGCAGGGCATGATGGGTTCGTACCTTGAGAAGAACCTGCAGACCTTCACCGACATCCAGAAGCGCCTGGCCGAACAGTCCAAGGGCCTGCTGGAGCCGAACGTAATGAACCCCGAGTTGTGGACGCAGTTCCTCAACGGCCAGGCCCCTGGCGTGCAGAACCTGATGGGCAACTACCTCGAACAGTCGCGGACCATGTTCACCCAGATGCAGGAGCAGATGGCCAAGCAGGCCGAAACGCTGTTCCCAGGCATGCCTGGGTTTACCCAACCGAAACGTTAGCCCCCCAGTCGCTTCGCTCCTGCCCCCGGGGGGCGCCGCCTGGCGGCCCGGCAAAGCCGGCTCCGCGGGCGTTGCTGGATGGTTCGCGGCCCTTCGGTGCGAAAATCTGGCGATGACGCAAGATACGCTGGCCGTTGCGGCCCCCAAGATCGGTTTTGTCTCCTTGGGTTGCCCCAAGGCGCTGACCGATTCCGAACTCATCCTCACGCAGCTTCGCGCCGAGGGCTACGACACCTCCAAGACCTTTGCCGGCGCTGACCTGGTGATCGTCAACACCTGCGGGTTCATCGACGACGCCGTCAAGGAAAGCCTCGACACCATCGGCGAAGCCCTGGCCGAGAACGGCAAGGTGATCGTCACCGGCTGCCTGGGCGCCAAGGCGGGTGAAGCCGGCGGCAACCTGGTGCGCCAGATGCACCCGAGCGTGCTCGCCGTCACGGGCCCGCACGCCACCAACGAGGTGATGGACGCCGTGCACCTGCACGTGCCCAAGCCGCATGACCCGTTCGTCGATCTGGTGCCCGCGCAAGGCGTCAAGCTCACGCCGCGCCACTACGCGTATCTCAAGATCAGTGAAGGGTGCAACCACCGTTGCAGCTTCTGCATCATCCCGAGCATGCGCGGCGATCTGGTGTCGCGCCCAATTGGCGATGTGTTGAGCGAAGCACAGCGCCTGTTCGAAGCCGGCGTGAAAGAGCTGCTGGTGATCAGCCAGGACACCAGCGCCTATGGCGTCGATGTGAAGTACCGCACCGGTTTCTGGGACGGCAAGCCCGTCAAGACCCGCATGCTCGACCTGTGCGAGAAGCTCGGTGAACTGGCCGCGCAGCATGGCGCCTGGGTTCGCCTGCACTACGTCTACCCGTACCCGCACGTCGACGAGGTGTTGCCGCTGATGGCGCAAGGCTTGATCCTGCCGTATCTCGACGTGCCCTTCCAGCACTCGCACCCCGATGTGCTCAAGCGCATGAAACGGCCGGCCAACGGCGAGAAGAACCTCGACCGCCTGCAACGCTGGCGCGAGATCTGTCCCGAGCTGGTGGTGCGCAGCACCTTCATCGCCGGCTTTCCGGGCGAGACGGAACAAGAGTTCGAGCACCTGCTCGGCTTCATGCGCGAGGCGCAGATCGACCGTGCAGGTTGTTTTGCCTATTCGCCGGTCAAGGGTGCCACGGCCAATGAGTTGCCCGGCGCGGTGCCGGCCGAGCTGCGTGAAGAGAGAAGGGCGCGCTTCATGGCCGTGGCCGAAGAGGTGTCGGCCGCCAAGCTGCGCGGCCGCGTCGGCGCGACCATGCAGGTGCTGATCGACTCGGCCCCGGCGCTGGGTCGCAAGGGCGGGCTGGGCCGCAGTTATGCCGACGCCCCCGAGATCGACGGCAGCGTGAAGCTGCTGCCACCAGAGAAAGCCTCCAAGACCCTGAAGGTGGGCGAGTTCACCAAGGCGCGCATCGTCGGCACGCAAGGCCACGACCTGATCGCCCAGCCCATATGACCCAGGGTATGACGCAGGACAAGCGCACCGGGCTGATCCACCACCCCTACGTCCCGCCAGACGGCTTCGAGGCGGTGGCGCCCGGGGTGCACAAGGCGTCGACGGTCATCTTCCCGAACGTGGCGGCGCTGCAGGCGCGCAACTGGCGCTCCAAGACCGGCTACACCTATGGGCTGCACGGCACGCCGACCTCGTTCACGCTGGAAGAACGCATTGCCACCCTGGAAGGTGGCGTGCAGACCTTGCTCGTGCCCAGCGGCCTGGCCAGCATCACGCTCGTCGACATGGCCTTGCTCAAGCAGGGCGACGAGGTGCTGATCCCTGAAAACGCCTACGGGCCGAACAAGGAACTGGCGCGCAACGAGCTGGCTGCCTGGGGCATCACCCACCGCTTCTACGACCCGATGGACGCGCTCGGCCTGGCTGCGCTGATCTCGCCGCAGACCAGGCTGCTCTGGCTGGAGGCGGCGGGCTCGGTGACGATGGAGTTCCCCAACCTGCCGGCACTGGTGAAGGTGGCCCGCGAACACGGCATCACCACCGCCCTCGACAACACCTGGGGCGCTGGTGTGGCATTCAACCCCTTCGACCTGACGCCCGACACCGAGCCGCTGGGTGTCGACATCTCGGTGCAGGCCCTGACCAAATACGCCTCGGGCGGTGGCGATGTGTTGATGGGCGCCGTGACCACCCGCGACGAAGCGCTGCACCTGAAGCTCAAGTTCTGCCACATGCGCATGGGCTGGGGCGTGGGTGCCAACGACATCGAGCTGGTGTTGCGCTCGCTGCCTTCGCTGCACCTGCGCTACGACGCGCACGACACTGCGGCGCGTACGCTGGCGGCCTGGTGGTCGCAGCGGCGCGAAGTGATCCAGGTGCTGCACCCTGCGCTGCCCGGGGCGCCCGGGCATGAATGCTGGAAGAAGCTGTGCACGCGCGCAGCCGGCCTCTTCTCCGTGGTGTTCAACGAGCGTTATGCACCTGAGCAGGTGCATGCCTTTCTCGATGCCTTGCGCCTGTTCAAGCTGGGCTATTCATGGGCCGGGCCGGTGAGCCTCGCCGTGCCTTACAACCTCGCCGTCATGCGGGAGGAGCCAGCCTACCGCGGTGTGCTGGTGCGCTTCTCGGTGGGGCTGGAGGCTCCGGCCGACCTGATCGCCGACTGCCAGCAGGCCCTGCACGCGCTGGGCCCCTGATCAGCCTTTGTCTTTGGGCCCCGATGAGACCTTGTGCCTCATCAGCCGACCCTTCTCCCGATCCCAATCGCGCTGCTTCTCGGTGTTGCGCTTGTCGTGCTCGGCCTTGCCCTTGGCCAGCGCGATCTCGGCCTTCACACGGCCGCCCTTGTAGTGCAAGTCGAGCGGCACGAGGGTGAAGCCTTTTTGCTCCACCTTGCCGATCAGGCGCTTGATCTCTTCCTTGTGCATCAAGAGCTTCTTGGTGCGGTCGGCTTCGGGGCTGATGTGGGTGGACGCGCTGCGCAGCGCGTTGATGCGGCAGCCGATCAGGTAGAGCTCGCCGTCGCGAATGACCACGTAGCCGTCGGTCAATTGCACCTGGCCGGCGCGGATGGCCTTGATCTCCCAGCCTTCCAGCACCATGCCAGCCTCGTACTTCTCTTCGAGGTGGTAGTCAAAGCGGGCGCGGCGGTTTTCGGCAATCGACATGGGCAGGAGATGAGGCGAAGAGCCGTCAATACAATCCCGTCATTGTATGAAGCACGTCAAGAAGTCAGTTCTTCTCTCGTATTCGGCGCCTGAGATGTACACACTCGTCACCGCCGTTCCCGACTATCCGCGCTTCCTGCCCTGGTGCGAAAAGGCCGAGGTGCTGACCGACGACGAGTCGGGCATGACCGCCCGCTTGCATCTGGCCTATGGCGGCCTGCGGCACACGTTCACCACCCGCAACACGCACGTGGCCGACAGCAGCGTGCTGGTGGCCCTGGTCGACGGGCCGTTCTCGGTGCTTGAAGGCGCTTGGCGCTTTGTGCCGCTGGCCTTGGGTGGAAGTGACGAGTTGGCCTGCAAGATCGAATTCGACATGCGCTACGCCTTTGCCAACCGCCCGCTCGAACTGGTGGTGAGCCCGGTGTTTGACCGGGTGGCCAACACCTTTGTCGATGCCTTCGTCAAACGTGCTGAGCAGGTGTATGGCGAGCGCTGATATCACCGCAGACCTGCAGGTCGAGGTCGCCTTCAGCCCGGCAGCGGGGGTTGTGAAGCGGGTAGCGCTGCGCCTTCCGGCGGGCAGCACGGTGGGTGATGCGCTGTCCAGAGCCTTCCCGGAGGTGGCACTGGAGGGGCTGGTGCCCGGGGTGTGGGGCAAGCAGCGCGCCTTGAGCGACACGCTGCGTGACCAAGACCGGGTGGAGATCTACAGGCCGCTGCGGGTCGACCCCAAAGAGGCGAGACGACGGCGCTACAAGAGCCACCGCGCCAAGGCCAAGCCTTGAACCCGGCGGGCGGGGCGACCTAGTTGCAGTCGGAGGCGACGATGTCGCGGGCGCGCTTGCTCTCTTCGGCGC
>NZ_JADMJX010000215.1 GCF_018780185.1 Rhizobacter sp. | reverse complement strand
GGAAGAAAGCGGCCTGGCGCCCAAGGAAATCTGGTGCAACGAAAGCCAGGAGCGCTATGTGATGGCGGTGCGCGCCGATGCGCTGCCGTTGTTCGAGGCCATGTGCACCCGCGAGCGCTGCCCGTTTGCCGTGGTGGGGGTGGCGACCGACGAGAAGCAGCTGACGCTCGACCAGCCCGGCTCCGATGACCGCCCCATCGACATGCCGATGGACGTGCTGCTCGGCAAGCCGCCCAAGATGCACCGCGACGTGAAGCGCGTGACGCGCCAGTTCGCTGCGTTGAACCTCAACGACGTGTCGCTCGACAAGGTCGCCTTCGACGTGCTGCGCCACCCCACCGTGGCCAGCAAGCGCTTCCTCGTGACCATTGGCGACCGCACGGTCGGTGGTCTGAACCACCGCGACCAGATGGTCGGCCCCTGGCAGGTGCCGGTGGCCGACGTGGCCGTCACGCTGGCCGACTACAGCGGCTTCCGTGGCGAGGCCATGAGCATGGGCGAGCGCACGCCGCTGGCCGCGCTCGATGCGCCGGCCTCGGGCCGCATGGCGGTCGGCGAGGCCATCACCAATTTGCTGGCGGCGCCGTTCGAGCTGCCGCGCGTCAAGCTGAGCTGCAACTGGATGGCCGCGTGTGGCGAGCCCGGCGAAGACGCCGCGCTGTACGAGACGGTGAAAGCCGTGGGCATGGAGCTGTGCCCCGCGTTGGGCATCAGCGTGCCGGTGGGCAAGGACAGCCTGTCGATGCGCACCCGCTGGAGCGAAGGTGACACCGCGAAGCAGGTCACCGCGCCGGTGAGCCTGATCGTGACCGCCTTCGCGACGCTGGCCGATGTGCGCCCCACGCTGACGCCGCAGCTGCAGCCCGGCGACACCACGCTGATCCTGATCGACCTCGGCAACGGCAAGAACCGCATGGCCGGTTCGATGCTGGCTCAGGTGCTCAATCAGTTCGGCGATGAAGTGCCCGACCTCGACGACCCGCAGCAGCTCAAGGCGCTGGTCAACGCCATCAATCAGTTGCGCAGCGAAAACAAGCTATTGGCCTACCACGACCGCAGCGATGGTGGCCTGTGGGCCGCAGTGACCGAGATGGCCTTCGCCGGCCACCTGGGCCTGAGCCTCAACATCGACATGCTGGTCACCGAAGGCGATGGCATCAGCGACAGCCGCGCCGAATACGGCGACTCCAAGAACTGGGCCGGCCAGGTCAGCGCACGCCGTGCCGAGCTGAGCCTGCGCGCGCTGTTCAATGAAGAGCTCGGCGCCGTGATCCAGGTGCCCACCGCCGTGCGCAACGAGGTGATGCAAACCCTGCGCGAGCACGGCCTCAGCAAGCACAGCCACTTCATCGGCAAGCCCAACGACAAGGGCGTGGTCGAAATCTGGCGCGATGCCAAGGCCATCTTCAGCGCGCCGTTGCGCGAGCTGCACCAGGCCTGGGACGACGTGAGCTGGCGCATTGCCCGACTGCGCGACAACCCGGTCTGCGCCGACGCCGAGCATGACGCGGCTGGCCGCGCCGAAGACCCGGGCCTGCACGTGCACCTCACGTTCGACCCCATCTCCGTTCGCCCTGAGCCTGTCGAAGGGCCTTTGAGCACGGTGCCGGCTTCGACAGACTCAGCCCGAACGGTGGGGGTGAAACTGACCCGCCCCAAGCTCGCCATCCTGCGCGAGCAAGGTGTCAACAGCCACGTCGAGATGAGCTACTCGATGGACCAGGCCGGCTTCGACACCTTCGACGTGCACATGAGCGACCTGCAGACCGGCCGCGCGCGCCTCGACCAGTTCCAGGGCTTCATCGCCTGCGGTGGTTTCAGCTACGGCGACACGCTGGGTGCCGGCGAAGGCTGGGCGCGCTCGGTGATGTTCAACCCGGTGCTGGCCGAGCAGTTCGCCGCCTTCTTCCAGCGCACCGACACCTTCGCGCTGGGCGTGTGCAACGGCTGCCAGATGATGGCCGCGCTGTCGCCCATCATCCCGGGAGCGCAGGCCTGGCCGAAGTTCACCCGCAACAAGAGCGAGCAATTCGAGGCGCGCCTGAGTTTGGTCGAGGTGCTGGAAAGCCCATCGATCTTCTTCAAGGGCATGGCCGGCAGCCGCCTGCCGATTGCGGTGGCGCACGGCGAAGGTTTTGCCGACTTCTCGCAGCGCGGTGACGCGAAAGCCGTGCACCGCGCGATGCGCTTCGTCGACAACACCGGCAAGCCCACCGAGGCTTACCCGTTCAACCCCAACGGGAGCCCCGACGGCCTCACTTCGGTGACCACGGCAGACGGCCGCTTCACCGTGCTGATGCCCCACCCCGAGCGGGTGTTCCGCAACGTGTTGATGAGCTGGACCAGCGGCGACAAGAGCGCACAAAGCCCGTGGATGCAGATGTTCCGCAACGCACGCCGCTGGGCGGACTGAAAAAGAGAAGAAACGGAGACCCCATGCACAAGACGCCGGTGAAGTACCTGGTTCTGATCGAGTCCGACGGCGCCATGCTGGCCAAGCTCTACGACGGCAACTACGCCGAGGTGAACGACATCGACGCCGCCTCGGAAGAAGTGGCCGTGATGACCCAAGGCCTCATGCCGCAGCGCTGCGGCAACGATGCCACCTGGTCGCGCGTGTTGGCGGGTCACGGTGAACCCGAGCGCCGCGCGGCGCGTGTCTTCACGCTCGACGTATGAGCGCCCTGCACGTTGCCATTGCCGGCGGTGGCATCGGCGGGTTGACCCTGGCCCTCGCACTTCACCAGCGGGACATCGATTGCACGGTGTACGAAGCCGCGCGCGAGATCAAACCGCTGGGTGTGGGCATCAACCTGCTGCCGCATTCGGTCAAGGAACTCAGCGAGCTGGGCCTGCGTGACGCGCTCGCCGCCACCGCCATCGAGACCGCTTCGCTCACTTACTACAACAAGCACGGCCAGACGATCTGGAGTGAGCCGCGCGGCCTGGCCGCGGGTTACCCGGTGCCGCAGTACTCGATCCACCGTGGCGAGTTGCACATGATCCTGCTCGAAGCCGCGCTCGCCCGCCTGGGGCCGCAGCGTGTGGTGCTGGGCCACCAGCTCACCGGCTTCGAGAACCGCGGCGAGCGTGTGCGCATGGGCTTCGCCCGCTTGGCCGACGGCAGCAATGTGAGCGCCGAGGCCGACGTGCTGGTGGCTGCCGACGGCATCCACTCCGCCGCGCGGCGCCAGATGTGGCCGAACGAAGGGGCGCCGCGTTACGGCCAGCGGGTGCTCTGGCGCTCGATCACCGAAGGCCAGCCTTTCGGCGATGGCCGCTCGATGTTCATGGCCGGCCACCCCGACGTGAAGTTCGTCGCCTACCCGATCTCACGCAAGCTGCACGAAGAAGGGCGCTCGCGCATCAACTGGATCGCCGAGCTCTCCGTCCCCGGGGACACGCCACCGCGCCAGGACTGGAACAAGCAGGTCGACGCCAGCGTGTTCGCCACGCCCTTCGACAACTGGAAATGGGAGTGGATCGACATCCCGGCGCTGATTCGCGGCGCGAGCGCGATCTACGAATTCCCGCTGGTCGATCGCGACCCGCTGCCTCACTGGCGGCAAGGCCGTGTCACGCTGCTGGGCGACGCGGCGCACCCGATGTACCCGATCGGCTCGAACGGTGCGTCGCAGGCCATCCTCGATGTGCGCAGCCTGGCCGACGCGTTGGCCGGCGAGGCGAGCGTTGGCGCCGCGCTCGATGCCTATGAAGCCGATCGCCTGCCCAAGACGGCCAACATCGTGCTGCTCAACCGCCAGAACGGCCCCGAGCAGGTGATGCAGATTGCCGAGGTGCGTGCGCCGCAAGGCTTCAAGCACATTCACGACGTGATGCCGCGTGACGAACTCGAAGGCATTGCCGCCCGCTACAAGCAGGTGGCGGGCTTCGCCAAGCCGCAGGTGCAGTTGCAAAAAGCGTGATTTAGCGCGCGCCGTTGACCACGGCGCGCACGAACTGCGCGGCGGTGTCGCTGAGCGCTTCGAGTTCGCCGATGCGGTCGCGTTCGATCATCTCCAGCACCAGCTCGTTGATGCCACCCACGATGGTGACGGCCAGGGCCTGCGGCAGCGGCGCGTGCGTGGCCGAAGGCTGGTTGACGAGCTCCAGGATCAGCTCCGCCAGATGCTGGTTGACGCGCCGTCGTGCGGCCAGGCCGACAGCGCCCAGGCCAAGGATCGCAACGAACAGCGTCTTCAGCAGCAGCGGGTTGCTGGCCAGGCAGGCGAAGTAGGCGCGCAAGGCCTGCTCGGCCTGCATCAGCGGGTCGTGCTCGGGGTCGATGGCCTTGCGAAGCACCGACAGGGCCTGGCCGCTGGCGGCTTCATACAGCGCGATCAGGCACTCCTCCTTGCTACCGAAGTGTTCGTAGAACGTTCGGCGCGACACCCGCGCGCCACTGGCCAGGTCGGCGATGGTGGTGTCGGCGTAACCCTTGTGGGCAACCGCCTCGGCCATGGCGTCGAGCAGGCGGTGGCGGTGATCGTTCTGGCTGTCGGGCGCAGGCATGGCTGTGCAAAACGCAATGAAAATGGTACTTGACAGTACCACAAGGGCTTGGCACATTGCCGCACTGGTACTCGCGAGTACCAAGCCAACCCACGAAAGACACCGCCATGACCGAGCTCGTAGTGCGCCGCCTGCTGATCGATCTTGAAACCGCTGTGCCTCGCCGGTGGGCGGGGGGCGATGCCTTCGTCAGCGCCTTGTTCAACGCCTTGTCGATGAGCTTCCCCGTGGGCGAGCAGTTTTTCATCGACTCGCTGCGTGCGGGTGTCAAGCAGTTGCCTGAAGACCAGCGCGAGCGTTACGCCGTCGAGGTGCAGGGCTTCATCGGGCAAGAGGCGACGCACCGTCGCATCCATTCGCTTTTCAACGGCCACCTCGACCGGCTGGGCTACACCAACACCTGGGAAGCCCGCATCGCTCGCCGCACACCGCTGTTTGATCAGGTCGATGCGCGCCACGTGGTGGCGGTGACGGCTGCCACCGAGCACTTCACCGCCATCCTCGCCGAGTGGATGCTGGGCCACACCGAGGTGCTCGAAGGCGCCGAGCCGCGCCTGCGCACCATGTGGCTGTGGCACGCCTCCGAAGAGTCGGAGCACCGCAGCACCGCCTTCGACATCTACCAGGCGCTGGGTGGCAACCACGAGTGGCGCGTGAAGTGGTTCCGCCGCGTGACCATGCTGTTCTTGACCGACGTGGCGCGCCAGACGGTGCGCAACCTCTGGCATGACGGTGACCTGTTCCGCTTCAGCACCTGGCGCAGCGCGGCGCGCACGCTGTTCGGCCAGCACGGCTTGGTGCGCCGCACCTACAAGCCGTGGCGTGCCTACTTCAAGGCCGACTTCCACCCGCGCCAGCAAGACGATGCCCTGTCACGCGACTGGCTGCGCAGCAATGCGGCGCAGTTTTCGGAAGTGGGGAGATAGTCTCCGTTCGCCCTGAGCCTGTCGAAGGGCCCTTCGACAGGCTCAGGGCGAACGGAGAGGCGCGAGGGCTTTAGCCGACCGCGCTGACCTGCACCGCCACCCCACCGAGCACCGCGTTGCCCGACACGGGGTCACGCAGGTTCTCGTCGAGCACGCTGTTGAGGTTGCTGCCCGGCCGTTCGGCAGCCAAGGTCAGCTGAGTGCCCGGTAGGTCATGCCCCCAGCCATGCGGCAGGCTGACCACGCCTTGCATGATGGTGTCGGTGACCTCCACCTGCGCTTCGATGGTGTTGCCGGCATGGCCCGCGATGCGCGCGATCGCACCATCCACCAGCCCCAGGCGTTTCGCATCGGCGGGGTGAACCATCGCCGTGCAGCGGAACGGCCCCTTGGCCAGCAGCGGCAGGTTGTGCATCCAGCTGTTGTTCGAGCGCACGTGGCGGCGCCCCACGATCACCATCTCGGGGGCAGGCTCGTCGAGGGCCGCCAGGGCACGTGGCAGGTCGGCCATCAACAAGGGCGGCGCCAGCTCGATCTTGCCGCTGGGCGTGCGCAGCATCTCGGGCACGCGTGACTGCAATTCACCGAGGTCGATGCCGCCCGGAGCGGCCTTCACCTTGTCCAGCGTCAGGCCGTCGGGGTTTCGGCCGAAGCCGTCGCCATAGGGCCCGTTGCGCAACGCGAGATCGACCCGGCGGTCGGGGCCGCTGTGGTTCGACAGCTCGGCCATCACCGCACCCGCCTTCTCGCCGAAGCTGCGCTCCAGCTCGGCCATCAACATCGCGTCGTCGATCGCTTGCGGGTCCGCGGCGGCGCCCTTGCCCTGCAAGAGGCCGATCAGCTTGAGCATCACCTGCCAGTCGCGCAAATGTCCTGCGGGTGCCGGCAACACCGGCGCGCTGTAGCGCACGTAGTTGCGGTATTGAAACTGCTGCAGTGCGATGTCGTAGTGGCTCTCTTGCAGTGACGACAGGCCGGGCAGGATCACGTCGGCATGGCGTGTCGTTTCGTTGAGGTAGATGTCCAGGCTCAGCATGAAGTCGAGCTTGTCCAATGCCTGCGCGAGCCGTGCGCCGTTGGGCGCCGAGAGCACCGGGTTGCTCGCGATCGTGATCAGCGCCTTCACCTGGCCCGGCCCGGGCGTTTCGATCTCTTCGGCCATGCAGCCGGTGGGGAACTCGCCGAACACCTCGGGAGCGCCGCTCACGCGCGAGCGGTGGCGGCCGGTGACGATGCCGCGGCCCGAGCCCGGCTGGCCCTCGGTGTTGGCAGAGAACGAGGCCGCCTTCGGGAACATCGCGCCGCCCGGTTCGTCGAGGTGGCCGGTGAGTGCATTGAGCACGTCGATCAACCAGCTGGCGAGCGAGCCGAAGGTCTGCGTGCTGGTGCCAATGCGGCCGTAGACGGCGGCTCGTTCGGCCTTCGCCAACTCCCGGGTGAGCTCGCGAATGGTCTCGGCTGGCATGCCGCAACGCGCGGCGACGGCATCGGCTGAAAACGGCTGTACGGCGGCGCGCAGCTCGTCCAGGCCGGCGATGTGCTCGGCCAGGCGACCCAATCGCACCAGGCCCTCGGCGAACAGCGTGTGCACCATGCCCAGCAGCAAGTGCGCATCACCACCGGGGCGAATGGTCAGGTGGCGGTCGGCGATTTCGGCCGTTTCGGTGCGGCGCGGGTCGATCACCACCAGCTTGCCACCGCGTGCATGCAAGGCTTTCGCCTTGCCGCGGAAGTCGGGCACCGTCCACAGGCTGCCGTTGCTCGCCATCGGGTTGGCGCCCAGCATCAGCAGGAAGTCGCATCGCTCGATGTCGGGCACCGGGATGGAGAGCCAGCTGCCGAACATCAACCCGCTGGACAGCTGCTTGGGCATCTGGTCGAGTGTGGAGGCCGAGAACACGTTGTGCGAGCCCAGCGACTTGAGCAGCCGCCCGGCGTAGAGCATCAGCCCGAGCTTGTGGCTGCTCGGGTTGCCGGCTGACACGGCGACCGCATCGTTGCCGAACTCCTTGCGCAGCGGCAGCAGGCGGCGTTCGATCTCGGCGAAGGCTTCGTCCCAGCTCGCTTCGACGAACTGGCCGTCGCGCTTGATCAGCGGCGTGCGCAGGCGGTCGGGGTCGTCGTGCAGGTCTTTGAGCGCCACGCCCTTGGGGCAGAGGTAGCCCTTGCTGAAACCGTCGCTCTCCTGCCCGCGAATGGCGATGACCTTGCCGCTTTCGATGTGGATGTCGAGCCCGCAGCAGGCCTCACAAACCGGGCAGATGCGGTGCGCAATGGTCGTTGTCATTCTTGTCTCCTGTGGGGCTGCCGGTTATGGCTGCTGCGCGCCGTTTTGTCCGTCACTCAGGCGACGCAAGGCTTCGGCGGTGAACGCGTCGGCCGGGAAAAACGTCTCCAGCGCCAGCTCCGACAAGGTGATGTCGACCGGTGTGCCGAACACGGTGATGGTGCTGATGAACGACAGCACCCCCATCGCTGTGCGCAGCTGCAGCGGCAAGGCGACGGCGTTGAGGGCGATTGCCTCGTAGGGTTCGTCGTCGGGCGGGGCGGGGTAGCTTTGCAGCTCTTCGAGCAGCGCGGTGAGCACCGGATCGGCGCTCACCGCAATCTGGTGGCGCAGGCGTTCGAAGAGGTGGGTTCGCCAGGCCGAGAGGTTGACGATCTTCGGTGCCATGCCTTGCGGGTGCAGGCTCAGGCGCAGCACGTTGAGCGGAGGCACCAGCAACTCGGGGGCGACGCCTTCCATCAGCGCGAGCACCGGTCGGTTGTGCGACAGCATGTTCCAGTGCCGGTCCACCGCCAGCGCGGGGTAGGGCTCGTGCGCGCGCAGCACGAGGTCGACCGCTTCGCGTGCGGCTTGCAGGGCCGGGTCGTCGAGGGGGCGCTCGCGGTAGATCGGCGCGTAGCCGGCGGCGGCCAGCAGCGTGTTGCGCTCGCGCAGCGGCACCTCCAGTTGCTCGGCCAGGTGCAGCACCATCGCGCGGCTTGGCGTGGCGCGGCCGGTTTCCACATAGCTCAGGTGGCGGGTGGAGATGTCGGCGTCGAGCGCGAGATCGAGCTGGCTGAGGCGGCGGCGCTGGCGCCATTCGCGCAGCAGGGCGCCGATGGGTTGAGCGGGTGACGCAAGGGCAGGGGCGGTGTGCATGGCAGCGACGATAAACCAGCCCGGTCCTGCCTTCCATGACCTCCCAGGTCATCGACCGGCCGCCGTCGAGCGGCCAATGATCCATCCCATGCCGCCGCAACCGTGGTGGTCTTCAACCGGAGAGGCTCATGTCAAACGTTTCTGTTTCCACCTTCCTGCAACGCGTTCTGCTGGCCGATGGCGCCATCAGCCTGGCCTCCGGCCTGTTGATGGCGCTCGGTGGCAGCTGGCTGGAAGGCCTGCTTGGGTTGCCCGCATGGTTGCTGGTGCCTGCAGGCCTCAGCCTGTTTGTCTACACCGCCGCGGCGTTCTGGATGGCGCGACGCGCCAGCGTGCCTCGCCTGGCGGTGTGGGTGCTGATCGCCATCAACGTGGCATGGGCGGTGGACTGCGTGGCGATCGCAGCGGGCCCGTGGTTTGCGCCGACCGGGTTGGGTCAGGCCTTTCTGGCCGCCCATGTGATCACCGTGCTGGTGTTCGCCGAACTGCAGTTCATGGGGCTGCGCCGTGGTGACGGCGCAGCCCGCACCGGCCAGCGTCAGCTCGCGTAGCCGGCGATCGGCACGCAGCTGCAGAACAGGTTGCGGTCGCCGTAGACGTTGTCGACCCGGCCGACCGGCGCCCAGTACTTTTGCTGGCGCAGGCTCTTGACCGGGTAGGCCGCTTCCTCACGCGAGTAGGGGTGCGGCCATTCCGACTTGAGCAGCGCCGCCGTGGTGTGCGGCGCGGCTTTCAGCGGGTTGTCTTCACGCGGCCAGGCGCCTTGCTCCACTTTGCGAATCTCTTCGCGGATGGCGATCATCGCGTTGCAGAAACGATCCAGCTCGACCAGCGGCTCGCT
>NZ_JADMJX010000326.1 GCF_018780185.1 Rhizobacter sp. | reverse complement strand
GCCCACAGCGCCTGGCCGTTGCTGAGCATGAAGTTGAAGGTGCCGTGCGAGGCGATGCGTGGTGCCAGCTCGCGCAGTGTGGTGGTCAGCTCGGCGATCGACGGCACGCCGGCGTGCGCCTTGGCCAGCTCCTGCATCAACCAGCAAAAGGCGTGCTCGCTGTCGGTGTCGCCCACCGGGCGGAAGGCGCCGTGCAGCGGCGGCGCAAAGTTCTTCAGGTCGCCGTTGTGTGCAAAGGCCCAGTAGCGGCCCCACAGCTCGCGCTGGAAGGGGTGGGTGTTCTGCAGCGCCACCCGGCCCTGCGTGGCCTTGCGGATGTGGGCGATGACGTTGTCGCTGTGGATCGGGTAGTTGCGCACCATCTGTGCCACTGGCGAGACGGCTGCGCTCTGTGCATCGACGAACAGGCGCACCCCGGCGTCTTCGAAGAAGGCGATGCCGAAGCCGTCCTTGTGCTCTTCGGCGCGCTTGGAAAAGCCGGTGAAGCTGAACACCAGGTCGGTGGGTGTGTTGGCATTCATCCCCAGCAATTGGCACATGGCGGGGTTACTCGGTGAACAGGCGCCGCACGCCCTTGAAGGTGAACAACTGACCCGGGTTGCTGGTCTCGTTGAGCACACCGCTCATGCGCTGCAGCAGGCGGCGGCTCTTGCGGGCGCGCCAGATCAGCAGGTCGATCAGCCACGGGTGGGCGTTGACGCGGTTGCCTCTTTCGTACAGCTCGAAGCGTGGCTTCAAGGCCAGCAGCGCGGCCTCGTAGTGTTGGCGCACGGCGGCATCGTCTTGCCGATCTCGCACGATGGCCTCGGCCGCGAGCATGCCGGTTTCGAGCGCCTTGCCGATGCCTTCGCCGGTGAACGAGTAGGTGCTGCCCGCGGCCTCGCCGGTCACCAGCAGCCCGGCGCGGCTGTAGTGCGCGCCGCTCAGGTTGAAGCGCAGCGGTGCGCCTTTGAGGCCGCCTTGCATCACGCCATGGGCCATCAGCTCGCGCGCCGGTGCGTAGAACTCGCAGAAGCTCTCGAACACCTGCCGCAGGTTGACACTTTGTTTGGTGCCGTGGCCATCGACCGCTTGCCCGTGGCTGTTGACCAGGCCCACGCCGATGTTGAACACCCCGTCGGGACAGGGAAAGATCCAGCCATAACCGGGGCGCAGCTTGCGGTGCCACACCACCTCGAGCTCGGTGATGCGCCCGATCATGGCGTCGTTTTTCACATAAGCGCGCAGGGCCACGCCGTTGGGCGTCTGGCGTTCGCACACGCCCGAGGCGATCAGCGCCTGCGGCACCGCGCCACTGGCGAGCACCACCCATTCGGTGAGCAGCTCGCGCTGCTCGCCGGCATGCGACAAGGTGGCGCCGCAGACGCGGCCTGCAGCGTCGAGCAAGGGCGCGTCGAAGTGCACTGGCGCGTGCATGCGCGCACCAGCGCGCACGGCACCACGGCAGACGATCGCGTCGAGCACCTGGCGCGGCAACACCGCCACGCGGCCCGGCACGTCGATGCGCCCGCCGCGCGGGCCGATGCAGGCCACGTGGTGGGCGGCCTGCGCACGCGCCATCACTTCATCGAGCAGGCCGAGTCGGGCGAGCGCGGCGTGGGCATCGGGGATGAGGCCATCGCCACACACTTTCTCGCGCGGGAAGCTGCGCTGGTCGACCATCACCACGTCGAGGCCAGCGCGGGCCAGCAGGGTGGCCGCCGCGCTGCCCGCAGGGCCGGCGCCGACGACGAGCACGTCGCAGCGTTCAGGGAGTTCGGACAGGGGCAGGTTCATGTGGGTGCCAAGCATACCGGCGCGCCTTGTGGCAGCTTGGCGCAAACCCGCCTTGAAGGCCTGCTCGCGTGCGGGAAAACACCTTGTTGTGGGGGCCGGGTGATCTCTTGATGATGATTTGGCGCGCTGGGCCGAGGAGCCGGCGCTGGATGACGGCGCACGCCGCTCACCAATAATCAAAGGAGACCCCCCGATGAAAGCACCATGGATCGCCATGTTGGCACTCGCTTTGGGCGCCACGGCCCCTGCGTGGGCCCAGACCCAGGCCTCGCCCAAAGGCTCTGAAGCGCACATCCGCGCGGCCACCGCGCGCATCGACGGCGCCAGCATGCGCACCAACGCGGTGTCGACGAATGACTGGCCGAGTTACGGCCTCGACTACGCCGAAACGCGCTTCAGCAAGCTCGACCAGATCAACGACAAGAACGTCAAGGAGCTGGGTCTCGTCTGGAGCTACAACCTCGAATCGACGCGCGGTGTCGAGGCCACACCGCTGGTGGTCGACGGCATCATGTACGTCACCGCCTCGTGGAGCGTGGTGCACGCGGTCGACGTGCGCACCGGCAAGCGCCTGTGGACGTATGACCCGAAGGTGCCGCGCGAGGTGGGTGTGAAAGGCTGCTGCGACGTGGTCAACCGGGGCGTGGCCCTGTACCGCGGCAAGGTCTTCGTGGGCTCGTTCGACGCGCGCCTGATCGCGCTCGACGCCGCCACCGGCAAGGTGGTGTGGGAGAAAGACACCTCGATCGACCGCAGCAAGCCCTACACCATCACCGGCGCGCCGCGGGTCTTCAAGGGCAAGGTGATCATCGGCAACGGCGGCGCCGAGTACGGCGTGCGCGGCTACATCACCGCCTACGACGCCGACACCGGCGCGCAGAAGTGGCGCTTCTTCACCGTGCCCGGCGACCCCGCCAAGCCGTATGAAAACGAGGCGCTTGCACGCGCCGCCAAGACCTGGGACCCGAGCGCCAAGTACTGGGAAGCCGGCGGCGGTGGCACGGTGTGGGACAGCATCACCTTCGACCCGGACCTGAACCTGATGTACATCGGCACCGGCAACGGCTCGCCGTGGGCGCGCCGCCTGCGCAGCCCGGGCGGGGGTGACAACCTCTTCCTCGCCTCCATCGTGGCCATCAACCCCGACACCGGCCGCTACGTCTGGCACTACCAGGAGACCCCGGGCGACAACTGGGACTACACCTCCACCCAGCCGATGATCCTGGCCGACATCAAGGTCGCGGGCAAGCCGCGCAAGGTGATCCTGCACGCGCCGAAGAACGGTTTCTTCTTCGTGATCGACCGCGCCACCGGCAAGTTCATCTCGGCGAAGAACTTCGTCGACGTCAACTGGGCCACCGGCTACGACGAAAAGGGCTTCCCGATCGAAACGGCGCTCGCACGCAGTGCCGACAAGCCTTACGACAGCATCCCCGGCCCGCTGGGCGCGCACAACTGGCACCCGATGTCGTACAGCCCCAAGACGGGTCTCGTCTACCTGCCGGCGCAGAACATCCCGCTCTCGCTGATGGACAACAAGGCCTACAAGTTCAACCAGATGACGCTCGGCGTGCCCGGCTCGGGCCAGGGCTGGAACACCGCCACCTTCATCAACGCCGCACCGCCCACCAGCAAGCCCTTCGGCCGCCTGCTGGCCTGGGACCCGGTCAACCAGAAGGAAGCCTGGCGTGTCGAGCACGTGTCGCCGTGGAACGGCGGCACCCTGGCCACCGCCGGCAACCTGGTGTTCCAGGGCACGGCAGACGGCCGCTTCTTTGCCTTCAACGCGCAGACCGGCGAGAAGCTGTGGGAGACACCCACCGGCACCGGCGTGATCGCCGCGCCGTCCACCTACCTCGTTGACGGCAAGCAGTACGTGTCGATCGCGGTCGGCTGGGGCGGCTCGTATGGCGTGGCCCAGCGCGCCAGCGAAAAGATCGGCCCGGGCACGGTCTACACCTTCGCGGTGGGTGGCAAGGCGCCACTGCCGCAGTTTGCGCAGTACCAGCTGAACGCGCTGCTCGCGGGCGTGGCCTACGACCCGAAGCACGTGCCTGAAGGCCAGGGCCTGTACGTGGCCGCGTGCATCTTGTGCCACGGCGTGCCGGGGGTCGACCGCGGCGGCAACATCCCCAACCTGGGCTACTCGCAGCCCGCCGTGATCAACAACCTCGAAGCCTATGTGTTCGGCGGCGCCGCCAAGGAGCGCGGCATGCCCGACTTCACCGGCAAGCTCAAGCCGGAAGACATTGCCAAGCTGAAGGCGTTCATCCAGGGTGTGCCTGATTCGATCCGACCGACGAAGTAGGCGTACTCGCAACTGACCTGAACGACGGCCGGTGCTCCACCGGCCGTTTTTCTTTGGTGCTCGGGCCTCCTAGCACATGCTCGGCGCACCGCCTTGTATGAAGTGGAGGCAGACATCCACCAATCGCCACCCGTGAGTGCCACACCGACGATCTCGCCGTCCACTGGGCCCGATCCAGCCGTCTGCCGGCGGCTTTCGCTTGGCGGACCAGCGCCCGGCCCGGGTCAGTTCAGCACACCAAAGGAGAGCGTCCGTGAGCACATTCAACTTCTTCAGGGCGTTGAGCCGCACCGTCTGCACGGTGGCAACCCTCAGCCTGCTCGGCGCGAGCGGCATGGCACACGCGCAGCTCGCCACAGGCAAGCCCAAGTTCCTCGGCAACATCGTCGCGGGCAGCGTGCCCTCGAACTTCAGCGCCTACTGGAACCAGGTGACGCCCGAGAACGCGGGCAAGTGGGGCTCGGTCGAAGCCACGCGCAACCAGATGAACTGGGGCCAGCTCGACACCGCCTACAACTACGCGCGTGCCAACGGATTCCCGTTCAAGCAGCACACCTTCGTGTGGGGCGCACAAGAGCCCGGCTGGATCGGCTCGCTCGGCGCCTCGCAGCAGGCGTATGAGGTCGAAGAGTTCATGCGCCTGTACTGCCAGCGCTATCCGCAGACGCAGTACATCGACGTGGTCAACGAGCCGATCAGCCAGCCAGCCTCGTTCCGCAATGCACTGGGTGGCGCAGGCTCGACCGGCTGGGACTGGATCGTGTGGTCGTTCCAGAAGGCGCGCCAGCACTGCCCCACGGCCAAGCTGCTGATCAACGAGTACGGGATCATCAACGACATCAACAAGCTCAACCGCTACAAGGGCATCGTCAACATCCTGAAGGCGCGCGGGCTGGTTGATGGCGTGGGCATCCAGGCGCATCACTTCAGCATGGACAACCTCTCGGCCGCCACGATGAAGTCGAACCTCGACGCGCTGGCGCAGACGGGCCTGCCCATCTTCGTGTCCGAGCTCGACATGACGGGTGACGACTCCACCCAGCTTGCGCGCTACCAGCGGCTGTTCCCCGGCTTGTGGACGCACCCGGGCGTGGCCCATGTCACGCTGTGGGGCTACATCGAGGGCCAGACCTGGGTCAACAACACCCACCTCGTGCGGCGTGACGGCAGCGAGCGCCCCGCGATGGCCTGGCTGAAGAACTACGTGCGCACCACCACGATCGGTGGCGGCGGTGGCGGAGGAACCAGCAAGACCATCGTCGTGCGCGCACGCGGCACCGCGGGCAGCGAAAGCGTCACCCTGCGCATCGGCGGCACCGCCGTGCGCACCTGGACGCTCAGCACCACGATGACCAACTACACCATCACCACCACGGCCTCGGGCGGCTCCACTGTCGAGTTCACCAACGACGCCACCGGCCGAGATGTGCAGATCGACTACCTTAGCGTGAACGGCAGCGTGCGCCAGGCCGAGGCACAGACCTACAACACCGGCGTCTGGCAGAACAACGCCTGCGGCGGCGGCAGCGGCCGCAGCGAATGGCTGAACTGCAACGGCGCCATCGGCTTCGGCGACCTGTAAACCCACCGATCCGAGAGGAGACCCCACCATGACAAGCACCGCCTGGCTGCGCCGCACGATCTCAGCGCTGACCATCTCTCTCACCCTGGGGCCCCTCTCGGCGCACGCCGCCATCACGGTGGACACCAACGCGTGGTACGTCATCGTCAATGCCAACAGCGGCAAGGCGCTCGACCTCTACAACTGGGTGACCACCGATGGCGCGGAGTTCCGCCAATGGACCCGTGCTGACGGCACCAACCAGCAGTTCCAGCTGGTCAGCTCCGGCAACGGCTACTACCGACTGAAGAACCGCCACTCGGGCAAGGTGGTCGATGTGGCGAACGGGTCGACCGCCAACGGCGCGGCCATCAACCAGTTCACCGACCAGAACGCGACCAGACAGCAATTCCGTCTGGTCGGCACCGACAACAACGCCGTGCGCTTCGTCAACGCCAACTCGGGCAAGGTGCTCGATGTCGTGGGTGCGTCCACGGCCGATGGCGGCGACATCCAGCAGTACACCGACGTCGCCGGCCGCAACCAGACCTGGGCGCTGGTGCCGGTCACCACGACCACGCCGCCGCCCACCGGCAGCGTGAAGCTGCCCACCAGCTACCGCTGGACGTCGAGCGCCGCGCTGATGCTCGCCAAGCCTGCGGCGCAGTTCCCCGAGGTGGCGATCAAGGACCCGAGCGTCGTGTACTACAACGGCCGCTGGCACGTGTTCTCGACGCAAGCCAAGGGCAACGGCTGGGGCCTCGAATACCGCTCGTTCACCGACTGGTCGAACGCCGGGTCGGCCAACCCGTACTTCCTCGATTCCACTGCGATCGGCGCGGGCTACCGGGCGGCACCGTTCATCTTCTATCACTCGCCCTCGCGCCTGTGGTACCTGGTGTTCCAGAACGGGAATGCCGCCTACTCGACCAACCCGGACATCAACAACCCGGGCGGCTGGAGCGCGGTGCGCACCTTCTACAGCAGCGTGCCGAGCAACATTCAGACGGACATTCGCAACGGCGCCATCTGGCTCGACTTTGCGGTGGCCTGCGACACGGTGAACTGCCACCTGTACTCGGCCGGTGACAACGGCAAGATCTACCGCTCGCAGACCACGCTCGCGAACTTCCCGAACGGCTTCGGCAGCACGGTGGTCACGCTGCAAGACGCCAACCGCAACAACCTCTTCGAGGCCCCGCAGGTCTACAAGGTGCGCGAGACCGGGCAGTACCTGATGATCGTCGAGGCCATCGGCAGCAGCGGCCGCTACTTCCGCTCTTTCACCTCTGGCAGCCTGAGCGGCCCCTGGGCGACCCTCGCCGCGACCGAGAGCAACTCCTTCGCGGGCGACGCCAACGTCAGCTTCCCGACGGGCAAGTGGAGCCAGGGCATCAGCCATGGCGAAATCTTGCGCACCGGCCACGACCAGAACCTGGAGATCAGCGCCTGCAACATGCGCTTGCTGTACCAGGGGCTGGCACCCGGGGCCAGCGGCAGCTACGACCGGCTGCCGTATCGCCTGGGCCTGCTCACCCAGACCAACTCACCCTGCTGAGCCACGAAAAAGGGCCCTCCGAAGAGGGCCCTTTTCACATGCGCCGTCGGATGTGTTGAACGTTCAGGCCGACGCGATGTTCTGCTCGGTGAACGGCATCGTGCGCAGCCGCTTGCCGGTGGCGGCAAAGAGCGCATTGCCCACCGCCGGCCCGATCAGCGCGGTGGCGGGCTCGCCGATGCCGCCAGGCTTCTCGGTGCTCGGCACCAGCACCGTCACGAACTCGGGCGCCTCGTTCATGCGCAGCAGGCGGTACTGGTGGAAGTTGGTCTGCTGCACTCGCCCCTTGTCGAGCGTGATCTCGCCCCACAGCGCAGCCGTCAAACCAAACACCACGCTCGACTGGATCTGCGCCTCGACCGTGTCGGGGTTGACCATGCGGCCGAGGTCGGCCACCGTGGTCACCTTGTGCACCTTGACCTCGCCCTTGGCGTAGGAGATCTCGGCCACCATCGCCATGTAGGTGTCGTAACCCTCCATCAGCGCAATGCCGCGGAAGCGCCCCGCCGGTGCGGCCGTGCCCCAGCCGGCTTTGTCGGCCGCCTGTTTCAGCACGTTGGCGAAACGCGGCTTGCTGCTCAAAAGCGACATGCGATAGGCATACGGGTCTTTGCCCGCGGCCACCGCCAGTTCGTCGATGAAGGTCTCGTTCGCAAACGCGTTCAGCGCGTGGCTCACCGAGCGCCAGTAGCCCACGCGCAGGCCGGCGTCGTGCTTGAGGATGTCGTGGCGCGTCGCCGGGATCTCATAGGCCGCCATCGCCGCTTCGGTCATCAGCGGGTCTTGCACCGGCGCCGGCAGGCCGAACACCCGGCCTGTGATCGACTGCGAGGTGAGGCGGAAAGTCATCGCCGTCGGCTTGCCGTCGGCGCCGATGGCCGCGGCCAGGTGGTGCACCGACTGCGGCCGATAGAAGTCGTGCGTCATGTCGTCTTCACGCGTCCACAGCAGCTTGACCGGCTTGCCCACCGCCTTGCTGATCTGCGCGGCCTGGATGATGAAGTCGAGGTCGATGCGGCGCCCGAACCCGCCACCCAGGAAGGTGGTGCGCAGGCTCACGTTTTCGACCGGCACGCCACACACCTTGGCCACGGTGCCGGCGGCGGCGTCTTGCCACTGCGTCGGGCCGATCAGGTCGACACGGTTGTCGTGGTAATGGGCCGTGAAGTTCATCGGCTCCAGCGGCGCGTGCGACAGCAGCGGCATCGTGTACTCGGCCTTGATCACCTTGGCGGCGGCCTTGATGGCCGCGTCGGCCTCGCCCACCTTGGGCAGTGCCAGCGGCTTGGCCGCGTCAGACACCGCCGCGGCCTTGATGCTGGCCAGCATGGTCTTTTCGGTCAGCGCGGCGCCTGCGCCTTCGTCCCACTCGACCTTGAGCGTCTCGCGTGCCTTCTGGGCGTGCCACCAGGTGTCGGCCACCACGGCCACACCGTCGGGAATCTGCACCACGTCGATCACGCCGGGCATGCCCTTGGCCTTGGTCGCGTCGAAACTCTTGACGGTGCCACCGATCACCGGGCATTGCTCCAGCGCGGCGTAGACCATGCCGGGCAGCTTGACGTCGATGCCAAACTCGGCCGTGCCGTTGACCTTGGCCGGCGTGTCCAGGCGCTTGGTTGGCTTGCCGACGATGCGGAAGTCTTTCGGGTCTTTCAGCACCGGCGTTTGCGGCACCGGCAGGCGTGACGCGTCGGCGGCGAGTTGGCCGTAGGTTGCCTTCTTGCCCTTGGGGCCGAGCACCATGCCGTTTTCGGCACGCAGCTGGTCTTCAGGGATGTTCCATTTCAGCGCAGCGGCGCTCACCAGCATCATGCGCACTTGGGCGCCGGCCACACGCAGCTTGTCCCAGCCGTCGCGCACCGAGCTCGAGCCGCCGGTGAGCTGCGGGCCGCCGAGCAGCGCGTTGCCGTAGACCTTGCCGTTGGGTGGCGCCATCGCCACGTTGATTCGCTTGATGTCGACGTTGAGCTCTTCGGCAATCAACATGGGCATCGAGGTGTAGACACCCTGGCCCATCTCGGAGCGGGCCGAGATCAGCGTGATGGTGTTGTCGTCGGCGATGTGCACCCAGGCATTGGGCGTGTGCACCGTGCCGGCGGCGAGTGCGTCGCCCACGCCGGAGAGGCTCACGCCGAGCATCAGCCCGCCGCTGGCGACGGCCGAGGTCTGCAGGAAGCCGCGGCGATTGACGCCGGCAGTCTTGGAAGATGAAGAAGAGGAGGTCTTGGTGGTCATGGCAGTCTCCTCAGGCCTTGCGCATTTCAGCGGCAGCGGTCTTGATTGCGGCCTTGATGCGGGGGTAGGTGCCACAGCGGCAGATGTTGCCGCTCATCGCGGCGTCGATGTCGGCGTCGCTCGGGTTCTTGTTGCCCTTGAGCAGCGCGGCCGCGCTCATCAGCTGGCCGCTCTGGCAGTAGCCGCACTGCGGCA
>NZ_JADMJX010000288.1:292-9642 GCF_018780185.1 Rhizobacter sp. | reverse complement strand
ATCTCGCCGCAGAAGTGCAGCATCAGCGTCTCGAGCGCAGGCGCCGGGTCGAACTCGAAGCGCACTTCATGCAGCTCGGCTTCGGTGGGTACGAGGTCGGGGCGGAAGCGGCGCAAGTACTCCATCAGCACCAGCGAGTGTTTCTGTTCTTCGAAGAACCACACGCTCATGAAGGCCGAGAAGTCGCTGTCGTCGCGGTTGTCACGCAAGAACATCTCGGTGGCCGGCAGCGCCGACCACTCGGTGATGGCGTTCATCTTGATGGTCTGGGCCTGCTCTTCGGTGAGCTGGCTGCCATCGAACTCGTCCCATGGAATGTCGGTGTCCATGTTCCAGCGCACGGCTTCGAGTTGCTTGAAGAGTTCGGGGTAAAGCATGGTCCAGCCTCGGTGGTTGACCGATCATTTTAGTCGCGCCGACTGTGACAGTTGTTTTGCGCCCCCTGCGCACCACAAGGGCATGCCTGCGTTTGCATCCATTCGCCACCTCGATGCGTAAACCGCGCCAGGGGTGCACGATGTGCGCCCCACCACTTCTCCACCGAGGCTTCGCATGACACCACGCCTGTTCATTTCACTGGCCCTGGCCGCCCTCGCAGGGGCCGCCCAGGCCGCCGATTGCCCCGCGCTGCTCGACCGCGAGATCCCCCGCCTGCAAGACGAGAAGCCGCAGAACCTCTGCCAATACGCCGGCCGGGTGATCGTGGTCGTCAACACCGCCAGCTTCTGCGGCTTCACGCCGCAATACAAGAGCCTGGAGGCGCTGCACAGCCGCTACGGCGCGCGTGGCCTCACGGTGCTGGGCTTCCCGTCCAACGACTTCTCGCAAGAGCCGGGAGACGCCAAGACCATCGCCGACTTCTGCGAAAACACCTATGGCGTGAAGTTCCCGATGTTCATGAAGACCCGCGTGGCCGAATCGGCCGGCGCACAACGCAGCCCCTTCTTCACCGCGCTCAAGCAAGCCACTGGCGAGGCGCCGGGATGGAACTTCCACAAGTACGTGATCGCCCGCGATGGCAAGACGGTGCAGAGCTTTGGCACCCGGGTCTCCCCCGAAAGTCCCGACTTCGTGAAAAACATCGAAAAACTGCTTGATGCAAAATGAAGACTGATGAGTTATATTTCATACCAGTCAGTTCAAACGGAGTCGGCGCATGGCAAAAAACACTTACAAATCGGGGGAACTCCCTGCACGTAAGGGCGTCTTAAGCCTTGTTGGTTTAACGTATAGGTCAACACACACCAGTTCTATGCTGCACAGCCGGTCGGTTGATCCGGCTGGAATCCCGGGGCGGTTTTCCTCCTCCCTCCTCCCTCCCTTGTTCCCCCCGGGGCGCTGTGCAGCAATCTTTATTCACCGGGGCGTGGCGTGAAGCGCCGCGTCGCCGTCATCGGCTCGGGCATCTCCGGCCTGTCAGCCGCCTACACGCTGGCGCCCGAGGCGCAGGTCACCCTCTTCGAAGCTGGTGACTACTTCGGCGGACACACCCACACCGTCGACATCACGCTCAATGGTGTCACGCACGGTGTGGACACCGGCTTCCTGGTCTTCAACGAGCGCACCTACCCGAACCTGATTCGCCTGCTGGGTGAACTGGGGGTCGAGACGACCGCGTCGGACATGTCGTTCTCGGTCAAGGTGCCCGACATCGGCCTGGAGTGGAGCGGCAGCGACCTCAACACCGTCTTCGCCCAACGTCGCAACCTGGTGCGCCCCGGCTTCCTGCGCATGCTGGCCGACATCCTGCGCTTCAACAAACTCACCACCCGGCTGGCTGAGCAGGGTGAAGACGCCTCGCTGCAGCAGCCGATCGGCGACTTTCTGGCCGAACAGCGCTTCTCGGCCGAGTTCCGCGATTGGTACTTCCTGCCGATGATCGGATCGATCTGGTCGTGCCCGACCGACCAGATGCTGCGCTTCCCGATCGCCACCATGATCCGCTTCTGCCACAACCATGGCTTGTTGCAGGTGGCGAACCGGCCGCGCTGGTTCACGGTGACGGGTGGCGCGCGGAATTACGTGCAGAAGATGCTGCCGCGCATTGCCGACGCCCGGCTCAACACCCCGGTGCGCAGCGTGCACCGCTCCGCGGCCGGCGTGTTCGTGCGCACCGACCGCGCCACCGAGCATTTCGACGACGTGGTGATGGCCTGCCACAGCGACCAATCCCTGGCCCTGCTGGCCGACGCCACCCCGGCCGAGCGTGAGGTGCTGGGTGCCATCCGCTACCACCGCAACCGCGCGGTGCTGCACACCGACACCTCGGTGCTGCCCGAGCGCCCCTTGGCCTGGGCCGCCTGGAACTACGAACGGGCCGCCGACGGCCCGCGCGAGCAGGCCGCCGTGTGCCTGCACTACCTGATCAACCGCCTGCAGCCGCTGCCGTTTGACGAACCGGTGATCGTCTCGCTCAACCCGGTGCGCGAGCCTAAGCCTGGCAGCGTGCACGGCGAGTTCGACTACGCCCACCCGGTGTTCGACAGCGCCGCCATCGCCGCCCAGCAGCGCCTGCCCGAACTGCAAGGTCAGGGCCGCACCTGGTTCTGTGGCGCCTGGACGCGTTATGGCTTCCATGAAGACGGCCTGATGTCGGGCCTGGCCGTGGCCGACGGCCTGCGCCGCCAGTGGGCAGGCGAGACCATGCGGGAGGCCGCGTGAACTCGCAGCAACCCGGGCCGCTCATCGGCACCGGAGTGGTCCGCCACACGCGCCTGCGCCCAGCCCACAACAGCTTCACCTACCGAACCTATTTCCTGATGTTGCCGATGCGCAGCCTGCGCTTGCAGGCGTCCAGCGCACTCAAGCGCAACCGCTTCGGCCTGATCAGCTTCTTCGACCGCGACCACGGCGACGGCCGCGCCGACAGCCTGGCCTGGCTCGACGAGCTGCTGCAGCGCGAGGGCATCCTCGACGCCACCGGCGAAACCTGGCTGCACTGCTACCCGCGCGTGCTGGGCCACACCTTCAAGCCGGTGAGCTTCTGGTACTGCCACCGCGCCGACGACTCGCTGGCCGCCATCGTGGTCGAGGTCAACAACACCTTTGGCGAGCGCCACTGTTACCTGCTGCGCGGGCCCAATCTCGCCTTCGGCAAGGAGCTGCGCGCCGACAAGGTGTTCCACGTCTCGCCGTTTTGCGACGTGGCCGGCAGCTACCGCTTTCGCTTCTTGCGCACTCACCTGCATCCACAACCCGACGGCGCGCGTATCGATGCCCAGCGAACGCTGGTGCGCATTGACCACGACGACGACGACAACGGCCCGCTGCTGCAAACCAGCGTGTCGGGCCAGTTGGCGCCGTTGACGCCACAAAGCACACGGGCCGCCTTCTGGGGCATGCCGCTGATGACGGTCTTCGTCGTCGCGCGCATCCACTGGCAGGCGCTCAAGTTGTGGACCAAGAAAGTGCCGTTCTTTCGCAAACCCGAGCCCCCCAAGGCCTTCATCACCCGCTAAGCGGACACGCAGGACTCGCCCCGATGAACACCAGCACCCAAGCCAGCTACAGCACCGCCGCCGTGCCCGACAGCGCGCCCGCCGCAGCGCGCGCCGTCTTCCGCCTGCTCAAGAACTTGAAGCACGGCACGCTCGACGTGCAGCTGCCCGACGGCACCCACACCCGCTTCGGCACACCCACCAGCGGCGAGCTGCGCGCCGCCATCCGCCTGCGCAACTGGAACGTGTGCGCCGCCGCGCTCAAGTCGGGCGACATCGGCTTTGCCGAAAGTTTCATCGCCGGCGAATGGACCACACCCGACCTCGCCACCCTGCTCACACTCTTCATCGCCAACCGCGACGAGATCGAGACCGTGGTCTACGGCACCTGGTGGGGCTCGTTGCTGTACCGCGCGAAACATTTGTTCAACCGCAACTCGCGCAGCGGCAGCAAGAAAAACATCCACGCCCATTACGACCTCGGCAATGAGTTCTACCGCCTGTGGCTCGACCCGACGATGAACTACTCCAGCGCCTGGTTCGAGGGCGACCGCCACGGCAACCTGGTCGACGCGCAGTGGGCCAAAGTGCGGCGCGCACTGAAAGAATGTGACGTCAAGCCCGGCGACCGTGTGCTCGAAATCGGCTGCGGCTGGGGCGCATTGGCCGAATGTGCCGCGCGTGAGTTCGACGCCAGCGTCACCGGCGTCACGCTCTCCAGCGAACAGCTCGCCTGGGGCCAGGATCGTTTGAAGCGCGCCAACCTTCAAGGCGAGCTGCGCTACCAGGACTACCGCGACATCTCTGACGGCCCCTTCGACGCCATCGCCTCGATCGAGATGTTCGAAGCGGTCGGCCGCGAGTACTGGCCGGGCTTCTTCGAGACACTCAAGCAGCAGCTCAAGCCGGGTGGCAAGGCCTGCATCCAGAGCATCACCATCCGCGACGACCTGTTCGAGCGCTATGTGAAGTCGACCGACTTCATCCAGCAGTACATCTTCCCCGGCGGCCTCTTGCCCAGCCCCAGCGCCTTCCGCGAAGCGGCGGCGAAAGCAGGCCTGAAGATCGTCAACGAACTCTCCTTCGGCGAAGACTATGCCGAGACGCTGAAGCGCTGGCGCGAGAGCTTCCTCGCGCAAGATGCGCGTGTGCGCCAGCTCGGCTTCGACACCCGCTTCATGCGCATCTGGGAGTTCTACCTCGGCTATTGCGAAGCGGCCTTCGCCACCGGCAACACCGGCGTCATGCAGTTCACCTTGCAACGCGCATGAGCACCCTCTCGCGTCGAAGCACGCTGGCCGCGTTGGCCTGTTTGCCGTTCAGTACATTCGCGCAGACCAGCCCCCAACCCAGCGAGTTGAGCGCCTTGCCGGGTGCACGCCTGCGCGGCCAGGGCCGGTTGACGTTTCTGGGGCTGAACGTCTACAGCGCCAAGCTGTGGGTCACCGACAGCTTCAAGCCTGACGACTTCATCAGCCACCCGGTGGCGCTGGAGCTCGAATACGCGCGCTCGCTGGTCGGCTCGCTGATCGCCGAGCGTTCGTTGACCGAGATGAAACGGGTTGGCGAGGTGCCGGCTGAGAAGGCCGAGCCCTGGCTCGCCGCCATGACCCAGCTGTTCCCCGACGTCAACAAGGGCGACCGCATCACCGGCCTGCACCAGCCCGGCGAAGGCATGCGCTTCTTCTTCAACGGCAAGCCACGCGGTGATGTCCGCGACGCGGCCTTCGCCCGCCTGTTCACCGGCATCTGGTTGTCACCCCGCACCTCGGAGCCCAAGTTGCGCCAGGCCTTGTTGGGCAGCGCATGAGCGCAACGCTGGCGTCCACCTGGTCAGGCCGTTGGCGGCATGGCCTGAGCTACGGGGCGCCGGGCTTTCCGCTGGCGTTTGTCGCCTTGCCCCTGTACGTGGTGCTGCCCAACCACTACGCGGGCGAGTTCGGTGTGCCGCTCGCGCTGCTGGGCGCGGTGCTGCTGGGCGCCCGTCTGCTCGACGCCCTGGTCGACCCCTTCATCGGGCGCTGGGTCGATGCGCTGCTTGACCACTCGGTGATGAAAGCCTGGGCGGTGGCGGCGCTGGCCGCGGTGGTGCTGGCGCTCGGGTTTCGTGGCCTGTTCTTTCCGCCGGTGGCGCAGGGTGACACCACCGGCCTGCTGATCTGGTGTGCGGCCTTGCTGGCCGTGACCTACCTGAGTTTCAGCGTCATCACGGTGATCCACCAGGCCTGGGGGGCGCGCCTCGGCGGCGACGAGGCGCAGCGCGCCGGCATCGTCGCCTGGCGTGAGGGCCTGGCGCTGTGCGGTGTGTTGGTGGCCAGTGTGCTGCCCTCGGTGGCAGGGCTCGGCGCCACCACGATCGCGTTTGCGCTGACGCTGGCCATCGCGATCGCCATGCTGCGCAGCGCACCGCAACCGCGTGTGCCGCTTCGCACCACCCTGCCGTCGTTGCGCCTGCCTCTGCAGACGCCCGCCTTCCGCCGCCTGCTCGCCATCTATTTGCTCAACGGCATCGCGAGTGCGGTGCCGGCCACGCTGGTGCTGTTTTTCATCCGCGACCGTCTGCAGGCGCCGAGCTACGAGCCGCTGTTTCTGGCGAGCTACTTTGCAGCGGCGGCGCTGTCGATCCCGGTGTGGGTGCGCATCGTCGGCCGTTTCGGCCTGGCGCGCAGCTGGCTGGCCGGCATGGTGCTCGCCATGGCCGTCTTCGCCTGGGCCGCGGCGCTCGGCGCGGGCGACGTGGCGGCGTTCACGCTGGTGTGTGTGCTCAGTGGCGTGGCGCTCGGCGCCGACCTGAGCCTGCCGGCCGCGCTGCTCGCCGGCGTGATTCAAACGGCCGGCCACGGAGGCCGTGCCGAGGGTGCGTACTTCGGTTGGTGGAATTTCGCGACCAAGCTCAACCTCGCGCTCGCCGCCGGGGTCGCCTTGCCCGCCCTGCAGTGGTTCGGCTACGCCCCTGGCAGCCAGAACGCGCAGGCCCTGGGCGCGCTGACCATCGCCTACTGCGTCTTGCCCTGTGTACTCAAGCTCGGCGCCGCCGGCTTGCTGTGGGCCCAATGGATCAAAGGAACCCCATGAAAAAACTGCTCCTCGCCGCGGCCTTCGCCCTCACGCTCGGGGCCTGCGCCTCGCCCACGCCGGCCGACTACGCGGCCGAGAAGCCGGTGCTCGACCTGCAACGCTATTTCAATGGCGACATCACCGCCCACGGCATCTTCACTGACCGGTCCGGCAAGGTGGTGCGGCGCTTCACCGTGCTGATGAAGTGCCAGTGGACGGGCGACGAAGGCGTGCTCGACGAAGCCTTCACCTACAGCGACGGCAAGACCGAACGCCGCATCTGGAAGCTCAAGAAGCTGCCCGGGGGCAAGTACACCGGCACGGCCGGCGACGTGGTCGGCGTGGCACAAGGCCAGGCCTCCGGCAACGCCTTCCAGTGGGCCTACACGCTGAAGCTGCCGGTCGACGACAAGACCTACGAGGTGCAGTTCGACGACTGGATGTACCTGATCGACGAGCGCGTGATGCTGAACAAGGCCGTGATGAGCAAGTTCGGCATTCGGCTCGGCGAAGTGACCTTGTCCTTCCAGAAGAACTGACATGTCACTCAACCCCCGCATCACCGACTGGAAGGGCCGGGTCGTCTGGCTGGTTGGCGCCTCGACCGGCATCGGCCGCGCCACCGCCGAGCTGCTGCACAGGCAAGGGGCGCATGTCGTGGTATCGGCCCGCAACGCCGCCGCCTTGCAGCTCTTCGAAACCACGCACCCCGGCAGCCTGGGCCTGGTGCTCGACGCCACCGACCGCGCGGCCTTTGCGCGCGCCGCCCAGGTGATCGTGGCCCAGTTCGGCCGCATCGACCTCGCGCTCTACTGCGCCGGCTACTACAAGGCCATGCGCGCGACCCAGTTCGACCTGAACGAAGCGCTGCGCCACCAGGAGGTGAACTACGTGGGCGCGCTGCACATGCTCGATGCGGTGTTGCCGGTGCTGCTGCGGCAAAAGGCCGGGCACGTGAGCCTCGTCTCCAGCGTGGCCGGCTACCGTGGCCTGCCCAATTCGCTGGCCTATGGCCCCACCAAGGCCGCGCTGATCAACCTCGCGCAAACTCTCTACATGGATCTGCACCCCCAAGGCATCGGCGCTTCGGTCATCAACCCCGGTTTTGTGGAGACGCCGCTGACGGCGCAAAACGAATTCCAGATGCCGGCGCTGCTGACACCCGAGCAGGCGGCGCAAGAGATGCTCAAGGGCTGGGCGCAAGGCAAATTCGAGATCCACTTCCCCAAACGTTTCACGCTCTGGCTGAAGGCGCTCACGCACGTGAGCGACGGCCTCTACTTTCGCGCCATCCGCCGGAGCACCGGCCTGTGACGGAACCCCGCATCACGCGCATCGTCACGCTGTTCGAGCAGCTCACGCCGGCCGACATCGATCGACTGGGCCAGTTCTACACCGCCGATGCCCGCTTCAAGGACCCGTTCAATGAGGTGCAAGGCGTGCCCGCCATCCAGCAGGTGTTCCGCCACATGTACGCCTCGCTGCACGAGCCGCGCTTCGTCGTGCGCGACGTGATCGTGCAAGGCGACCAGTGTTTTCTGAGTTGGGACTTTGTGTTTCGCTTCAAACGGTTCAATAACGAGCTGCAAACCGTGCGCGGCGGCTCGCAGCTGCAGCTCGACCCGATCGGCCTCATCACGCAGCACCGCGACTACTGGGACGCGGCCGAGGAGCTCTACGAAAAGCTGCCGCTGATAGGCAGCCTGATGCGCTGGCTGAAAAAGCGCGCCAACGCGTGAGCGTTTACTTGAAGGTCACCTTCACCGGCGTGGCACCCGGCAGACCCACGTAGCTGACCGACGCGCCCGTGCCCGCCTTGGGCGGCAGCAGCGGCGAAAACGAACCCAGGCTGATCAGGTCGCCCGGCTTCATCGCACGGCCTTCCTTGGCCAGCGCCTCGGCCAACCACACCACCGCGTTCAACGGGTGGCCCAGGATGTCGCTGCCCTTGCCGCGCGCCAGCTCGGCGCCGTTGCCGTCGGACAGCACCACCACCATGTCGCGCAGCGCATCGAGCATCGCGTAGCGCTCGGCGCGGTAGGGCGGCAGCGCGATCGGTTGGCCCATCACGCCCATGCGGGCGCCGACGTTGATGGCGCTGATGGCCGGGCCGTTGAGTTTGGGCGGAGCCTGCACCACCAGGTCAGGCAACTCGATCAGCGGAATGATCTGGTCGATGGCGTCGAGCACCTCGGCCGGCGTCTTGGCCTGGTTGATGGCCTCGCTCTTCACGCGCACCAGCAGGTCGGCTTCGTACAGCGGCCGAGCGCCAAAGCCCGCCTCCACTGTGGCGCCGTTGGCCAGCAGCATGCCGTCGTACAACACGCCCCACACCGGCCGGTCGTAGTTGAAGCGCTTTTGCACCGCCGGGTTGGTGAGCCCGGCCTTGTAGCCCACCACCGCGCCATACCGTTTGGCGAGCAAGGCGTTGAGCTTGGCCCGGGTGCAGGCGCCATCGGCTTCGTTCAGGCCCTCGGGGTTGACGGCCGGCGTCTTGGCGACGAAGGCCTCGAACAGTGCACTGACCTGGGCGTCGCTCAGGCATTCGGCCTGCGCCGCCGCGGCGGTGGTGATCAGGGCAACAGCGGCACACAGCGAACGCAACGAGGTCATGGCGGGTCTCCGGCGTGGGTCTATTTGAGCCAGCCCTTGCGGTGAAAGTACCAGAAGGGCGAAATGATGCTGATGAACATCAGGCTGAGCGCAAGCGGGTAGCCGAAGCGCCACTCGATCTCGGGCATGGCCTTGAAGTTCATGCCGTAGATGCTGGCGATCAGCGTCGGCGGCAGCAAGGCCACGCTCGCCACCGAGAAGATCTTGATGATCTTGTTCTGGTTGATGTTGATGAAACCGACC
>NZ_JADMJX010000098.1 GCF_018780185.1 Rhizobacter sp. | reverse complement strand
GGTGCTCTTCTATTGGGTGCTCGCGCTGATTGGCCTGGTCGACTTCGAATCGTCCGGCATCGACCTCGATCTGCACGCCGACGGTTCGGTCAACGACCTGGGCTCGCTGGCCGGTTTCATGATCGCCTTCGGGCTCGAAGGTGTGCCCTTCTCCATCGTCGTCAGCCTGCTGGTGCTCTCGGCGTGGACGCTGAGTTGCCTGGCCGGCATGTGGCTGCTGCCACTGGTGCCGACCACGCTCTTGCAGGTGGTCGCCGGCACGGCGGTGCTGCTGGCCAGTGGGGCGATCGCGCTGCCGATCACCGCCAGGCTGCTGCGCCCGACCAAACGCCTCTTCGTGACGCACAACGCGGTGTCGAACGCCGGCCTGGTGGGCATGGCCTGCGTGGTCACCACTGCCAGCGTCGATGAACAGTTCGGCTACGCCGAGGTCAAGCGCCGCGGCGCCGGTCTGAACGTGCGCGTCTGGGCCCGCACGCCCAACAGCTTGACCAAGGGCTCCAACGCCCGCATCGCCGAGTACGACGCTGCCGGTGAGCGCTACCTCATCGAGCCCGAGATCTGAAGCCCGCGCGACGGCCCGTGCCGTCTGCCGCATCCGCCCACCCGTTTTCCGTCCGTGTCGCCTAGGGAGATTCCATGACACCCATCTACATCGCCATCGGTTTGTTGGCGTTCTTTCTGCTGGTGCTGTTTGCGCTGTTCGCCAAGTTCTACCGCAAGGTGGAGCAGGGCTACGCGCTGATCGTCAACACCTTGCGCGCCGAGCCCGACGTGACCTTCACCGGGCGCATGGTCTACCCGATCATCCACAAGGCCGAGCTGATGGAGATCTCGGTCAAGACCATCGAGATCGACCGCTCGGGCCAGCAGGGCTTGATCTGCAAAGACAACATCCGCGCCGACATCAAGGTGAAGTTTTTCGTGCGGGTGAACAACATCGCCGGCGACGTGTTGAAGGTGGCGCAAAGCATCGGCTGCGCACGCGCGTCGAACCAGGAGACGATGGAAGAGTTGTTTTCGGCCAAGTTTTCCGAAGCACTCAAGTCGGTGGGCAAGCAGATGGAGTTTGTCGAGCTCTACCAGGACCGTGCCCACTTCCGCGAGCGCATCTTGCGCGCCATCGGTGACGACCTCTCGGGCTACCGCCTTGACGACGCCGCCATCGACTACCTGGAACAAACGCCCATCGGCAAGCTCGACAGCAACAACATCCTCGACGCCCAGGGTATCAAGAAGATCACCGAGCTGACGGCCACCGAGCACGTTCGCACCAACGAGCTGCGTCGCAACGAAGAGATGCAGATCAAGAAGAAAGACGTCGAGACGCAAGAAGCCCTGCTCGAACTGGCTCGCCAACAGGCCGACGCCACCGCACGCCAGGCCCGCGAAGTGGCCTCGGTGCAGGCCCGTGAAGCGGCCGAGACGGCCAAAGTGCAGGCGGAAGAGAAAACCAAATCGGAGCTGGCGCGACTGCAAGGTGAGCAGCTGGTGTCGGTGCAGCAGGAGAACGTGCACCGCGAAAGAGAAGTGGCAGAAAACAACCGCAAGCGCGCCGTCGGCGTTGAAGAAGAAAAGGTCATCCGCGCTCGCGAGCTGGAGGTCGTCGACCGCGAGAAGGAAGTGACGCTGCAGCGCATCGAGAAAGACAAGGCGGTCGAGATCCAGAAGAAGGCGATTGCCGACGTGATCCGTGAGCGCATCGTGGTCGAGCGCACGGTGGCCGAACAAGAAGAAGCCATCAAGGACGTGCGCGTGATGGCCGAGGCCGACCGCACCAAGAAGTCGACCATCACCCTGGCCGAGGGCCAGGCCGAAGAGAAGCTGGTGATGGAAGTGAAAGCTGCCGAAGCGCAGGAGCGTCGCGCCCGCCACAAGGCCACCGAAGAGCTCACGCTGTCCGAGGCCAAGCTCAAGGTCGCCGAACGCGACGCCGAAGGCAAGAAGCGCGAGGCCGAGGGCATGGAGGCCCTCTCTGCCGCGCCGGGCCTGGCCAATGCCAAGGTGCTGCTGGCCAACGCGGATGCGCGCGAGAAGCAGGGCATGGTCGATGCGAAAGTGGAACTCGCCAAGGCCGACGCCCTGCTCAAGACCGGCCAGGCGCAAGCCAGCGTGGTCGAAGCCGACGGCCTGGCGCAAGCCGTGGGCCTGCGCGCCAAGCTCGACGCCGAAGCACAGGGCAAAGAAAAGCTCGGCCTCGCCGATGTGGCCGTGCGCTCTGCCGATGCCGATGCCGCGCTGAAGGCCGGCCAGGCCGACGCGCAAGTGGTCGAAGCCAAGTTCAACGCCGAAGCGAAAGGCCTGCGCGAGAAGTTCGAGGCCATGAAGGCCATGGGCCCGGAGACCCGTGCCCACGAGGAATACCGCATGCGCCTGGAGATGGCCCACGTCGAGACGCTGAAAGGCATCGACGCGCAAACCCACATCGCCAAGGAGCAGGCCGAGGTGCTGGGAGTGGCACTCAGCAAAGCCAACATCGACATCGTCGGTGGCCAGGGCGACTACTTCGAGCGCTTCGTCAACGCCATCTCGGTCGGCAAGAACATCGACGGCACCATCGCCAAGAGCAACACGCTCAAGGTGGCCTTCAAGGACCAGCTCTCGGGCGAGCGCGACGTGGTGAACGACGTGCGCAGCCTGCTCGGCGCCCTGGGCGATTCGGCCGGCGAGCTGCAAAACCTGAGTGTTTCGACCCTGCTCGCCAAGGTGATGAAAGACGGCAACGAAGACCAGAAAGCCGCTTTGCAGACCCTGGTGCAGACCCTGCGCAAGTAAGAAGACCTCCTTTCCACCCCCTCTAGAAAGACCGCAATGACCCCATCCCGTGACCACCTGACCATGGCCTATCGCTCCATCGAGTGCTTTTCCAACGACGGCAAGCTCGACCCGGCGGAGCTGCAGAAGATCCTCGACATCGCGCTGGCAGACGGCGTGGTCGATGCCGATGAACGGCGTGTCCTGGTCAGCATCATCGGCAAGCTCACCCCCACAGAGCTGACACCCAAGATGCAAGAACAGATTGCCAAGGTGCGCGCTGCAGCCGGCATCTGAGCGCGCAGGGCTTTCGCGCCTGATCACTTCACAGACTCACGGAGACCCTCATGAACATGAGCCTGCGCTGCGGCTGCGCCGCTGCATCAGACGCCTTCATCGCCATCGAACTCGCAGACGATCTGCAGGCCCTGCAATGCGAAGCCTGCGCCGGCACGGCCCTGAACCTGGGCGACTACCAGCGCTGGCGCGTGCGCTCACCCCAGCCGCTGGCGGCTGACATCGTCACGCTGCCACAAGATGGTGACGCCGACTCACGCGTGCGCGCCTGCCCCAACTGCGCACGGCTGATGCAACGCTACCGGCCGGCCACCGAGCTGGAGTTCTGGCTCGACCGTTGCGCGCCCTGCCAGCTGGTCTGGTTTGACCGCGACGAATGGACGGCCTTGTCCGACCTGGGTCTTGCCGGCCGCCTGCGCGATGTGTTGACGGATGCCTGGCAACGCCAGCTGCGCGACGACGAGATCGACCAGCAACGCGAAGTCGCGCTGCGCGCACGCCACGGCGCCGCCTGCATGGACGAGCTGGCGCGCATGCGCGACTGGCTCGACGCACAGCCCCAACGAGACGAACTGCTGGCCCTGCTGCGCGCGGGCTGGTAAGGCCACGAGACCCATCTCACGATGCAAGCCCAGGACACCCCAGACGGCGACACCGCCACCGAGCGCATGGTGGCCGACAGCGGCAGCTACGAGCTGCTGAAGAAGCGCCTCGCCACCCAGGGCGATGCGCTGCTGGCAGCTGCCCAGTCGCTCAACACCGCGCGGCTGGCCGAGTTCGGCCAATCCGAGCAGGCCTTGATCCTGCGCACGCGCGCACGCACCGACAACAACTGCGTCGCCCGCGACATCGTGCGCATCGGCGACCTGCTGATGTTCGGCTACAACGTGTTCATCGGCCTGCGCAAAGAGACCGCGGTGGGCGATGTGTTCGCGCTCTACCGCCTGCCCGCAGAGGGCACCGACGATCTCGAAGCCGTGCCGCTCGCCGGCAGCTTTCTCGACGACCCGCGCTTCCTGTCTGACTTTCGCGAGCTCTACGCCTACTACAAGCAGGCCACGCTGCTGCAGCTGCGTGTGACGCAAGACAAGCTGCTCGCCGCTTTCCAGATCGGCCAGCAACTGCATGACGTTCGCGTGTTCCGCTGGCAGATCGAGCGTGACGGCAGCGTGCGCTACACCGACAACCGCGGCGAGCGCGACATCGCCCTACCGCCCAGCCACGACTTCGAGTGGACGCCCACCGGCCGCGAACACCACGTGGGCGGCAAACACCCGCACATCAACATCCTCGACACCGTGTTCGTCGAGACCGTGGGCGGCGACCTCACCGTCAAGATCGAGAACAACACCGAAACCGGGTTGGGCATCTACAGCGAGCCGGTCGACGACCGCACGCAGTCGCTCACCGACGCCGAGGTGGCCTACGCCAAGCTGGGCCTGTTGATCCTGCTGCGCGTGAAGCCTTACCGCGAGTCCGTCACCCGCTACCTGGTGTTCAACACCCGCACCCAGCAGGTGGAGCGCATCGACGCCATCGGCGGCTCGTGCATCCAGCTGCCCGAAGACCACGGCATCCTGTTCCCCGGCGGCTACTACCTGCAGTCCGGTGACTACAAGCGCTTCGATCTGCCCGGCGAGGTGGTCAACCAGCTGCAGTTCAAGCGCATGCTGCGCTCGCCCAACGGCGAAGACGTGCTCTATGTCTTCTACCAACCGGGCTCGGGGCACTACGCGCTCTTCACCTACAACCTGATCAACAAGACGCTGACCACACCCATCGTGGCCAACGGCTACGCGCGCTTCCCCGACGGGCGGGTGCTGGTGTTCCAGGCCGACCGTGGCGAGCCCACACGCGTGCACCCGATGCAGCTGTGGCAAACGGCGTTTGCAAGCGAAGAGCACACCCACGCGCAGCCGGTGAGCACTGGTTTCTTCGGGCGCATCGGCAACCCCGAGCTGGTGCGTGGTGTGGCCGACCTGATGGGCATTGCGCGCGCGGTGCGCGAGCAGGCCCCCACCAAGGCCGCGTATGAAGACCTGATCCGCCAGTGCACCCGCGTGGCCGACGCCTACTTCTGGCTCGACGCGCCCGAGGCCGGCGGCCTGCAGGCCCTGCTGCGTGGCATCACCGACTCGTCGCGCAGCACGCTGGCCGAATTCGAGAAGGTCGACACCATCCGCCGCGAGACGGCACGCGCGCTGGCCCAGTCCGAAGCAGAACAACGTGCACTGGCCACCGACCTGGCCAGCACCCTGTGGCGCCAGCCCGGCGACTTCATCGCCGCGCTCGCCCGCTTGCGTGAACAACGCGGCAAGCTGCAGATGCTGAAGGCGCTGCGCTACGCCGACCTGCCGCGCATCGGCGCGATGGACGACGAGTTGCAAGCCGAGCAGCAGCGCGTGGGCGAACGTGCCATGCGCTTCCTGGCCGCCGACAACGCCTTCGACGCGCAGCGCCAAGCGCTCGACAAGCTCAGCGCTGAACTGCCCGGCGCCCACACCAGCACCGCCCTCGGCCAACTGCTGGACACGCTCGACACCCAAGCCCAGGGGCTGGACCTGCTGACCGAACAGCTGGGCAACCTGCCGGGTGGTGATGCCGTCACGCGCACCGCCATCCTCGACCGCATCTCGACGCTCTACACCGACATCAACCGCCTGCGTGCCGATGCGCGCAACCGCCGCAAGGCGCTCGGCGCCACCGAAGCCGCGGCCGAGTTCGGCGCCCAGTTCAAGCTCTTCGGCCAGGCGGTCGAAAACGCGCTCGAGTTCGCCGACACACCCGACAAGTGCGACGACGCGCTGACACGCCTGCTCGCGCAGCTCGAAGAGCTGGAAGGCCGCTTCGCCGAACAGGAAACCTTCCTCGCCGACATCGCCAGCAAGCGCGAAGCCGTCTACGAAGCCCTGTCGGCACGCCGGCAAAGCCTGATGGATGCGCGCCAGAGCCGCGCCCAGGCGATGGGCGCCGCAGCCGAGCGCATCCTCGACGGCCTGCCGCGCCGCCTGGCGCAGCTCACCGACCTGCCGCAGGTTCACAGCTACTTCGCTGCCGACGCCTTGGTGGCCAAGCTGCGCAAGCTGATCGACGACCTGCGCGCGCTCGGCGCCGCCGTGGCCGCCGACGACCTGGCCACCCGCCTGAAGACCGCACAAGACCAGGCCCTGCGCAGCGTGCGCGACAAGCGCGAGCTGGTGGCCGACGACGGCAGCACGCTGCGCCTGGGCCGCCACGCCTTCACCGTCAACCGGCAGCCGCTCGACCTGACGCTCATCGTGAAAGACGAGCGCCCCAGCTTCCACCTGACCGGCACCGACTACCACGCGAGTGTTCACGCGCCACAGCTGGCAGCACTGTCGGGCTACTGGCAGCAGGCCCTGGTGTCTGAAAGCGCATCGCTGTCGCGAGCCGAGTACCTGGCCGGCTTGATGCTCCAGGGCTGCCTCGCGGGTGAGGGCGAGTTACCGTGGGCCGAGCTGATCAAGCTCGTGGCTGAAGGCCCGGCGGGTCATGCGCAGTTGCTGACCCACACGCGCCGCTTCGCTGCCGCGCGCTACCAGGAGGGTTACCTCAAAGGTGTGCACGACGACGATGCCGCACGCCTGCTCGCCGCCCTGGCCAGCATGCAAAGTGAGGCCGGCCTGCTCGCCTACGGCCCCACCGAGCGGGCCCTGGCCACGCTGTACTGGCACCACGGGCGCTTTGCCGCCGAGCGCGAGTCGCTGCAGCGGCGCGCGCGCGCGGCCTTGCAGATGCAGCAGCTGTTCGGCACGCGCGATGCGCTCGTTCGCCTGGAAGCCGACACGGCCGAAACGCTGACCGACTTCGCCACCGAGTTCACCCCCGATCTGTTGCTACCCGGTGCCGACCACACCGAGCAACTGCAAACGCTGGTGCAACAAAGTGCGGCCTACCTCGTGCGCCAACTCGCCAGCGAGCGTGGCAGCGAGAGCTGGGTCGTGTCCGGTGCCGGCGAAGACCTGGCCGCAGCACTGAGTCGCGAGCTCGACCGCGGCGGGCGATTGCAGGGTTGGCAACACGATCTCGACGCCGCCACGCCCCCCGAACGCTGGCGCCTGGTGCGCCAATGGGTGCGCGCCTACGCACAAGCGCACGATGCGGCCTCGCTGGCGTGGGCCGACGACGCCGCCTGCCTGCTGGTGTTGCCGGCGGCGCGCCAGCGAGTCAACGCGACGCTCGACACCGCCCTCACCGGCCTGCTGAGCGAACACCCGCGCATCACCGAAGGCCGGCTCGCGCTGAACCTCAACGACTTCTGGCACCGCTTTTTGCACCACACCGCGCACGACGTGCCGGGCTTCAACCAGTTGCAGGCACTGCGCCACGAGTTGATCGCCCAAGAAAAAGCGCGTCTGCGATTGGGCCAATTCCAGGCCAAGCCCTTGTCGAGCTTCGTGCGCAACAAACTGATCGACGAGGTCTACCTGCCGATGGTGGGCGACAACCTGGCCAAGCAGCTCGGCGCGGCCGGCGACCAGGTGCGCACCGACCGCATGGGCTTGCTGTTGCTGATCTCGCCGCCTGGTTATGGCAAGACCACGCTGATGGAGTACGTGGCCGACCGCCTGGGCCTGATCTTCGTGCGCATCAACTGCCCGGCGCTCGGCCACGACGTCACTGCCATCGACCCGGCCGCCGCACCCAACAGCGCGGCACGGCAAGAGCTGGAGAAGCTCAACCTCGGCCTCGCGATGGGCAACAACGTGATGCTGTACCTGGACGACATCCAGCACACCCACCCCGAGTTCCTGCAGAAGTTCATCGCGCTGGCCGACGGCACACGCCGCATCGAAGGCGTGATCAACGGCGAGACCCACAGCCACGACCTGCGCGGCAAACGTTTCGCTCTCGTGATGGCCGGCAACCCGTACACCGAGTCGGGTGACGTGTTCAAGATCCCCGACATGCTGGCCAACCGCGCCGACATTCACAACCTGGGTGACGTGCTCTCGGGCCGCGAGGCGCTGTTCTCGCTGTCGTACATCGAGAACTGCCTGACCGCCAACCCGGTGTTGCAGCCACTCGCCTCTCGCGACCCGAAAGACGTGCAGTTGCTCGCGCAAATGGCCGAAGGCGCCGAGGTCCCCGCCAGCAGCTTCTCGCATGGCTACAGCGCCGTCGAACTGGAAGAACTCACCGCGCTGATGCGCCGGCTCTTCCGCGCCCGCGACCTGCTACTGAAGGTCAACCTCGCCTACATCGAGTCGGCCGCACAACACGACGCCTACCGCATCGAGCCAGCCTTCAAGCTCCAAGGCAGCTACCGCAACATGACCAAGCTCGCGGCCAAGATCACGCCACTGATGCGCGACGAGGAGCTCGACGCCCTGCTGCGCGACCACTACCGCGGCGAAGCGCAGACACTGACCACCGGTGCCGAAGAAAACCTGCTGAAACTGGCCCACCTGTTGGGCAGCCCGAGCGACACCGAGCGCCAGCGCTTTCGCGACATCTGCGACGAGTACGTGCGCCGCCGCAAACTCGGTGGCGACGACGCCGATGGCAGCACCCGCATCGCCAGCACCCTGCTCGACGTGGCACGTGCGGTCGCGACGCTCAAGCCCGAGAAACCAAACGACGAAGGCCGGCGCATGGCCGAGGCGCTGCTGGAGCTGTCGGTCACCTACCGCAAGATCATGCTTCCACTCATCACCGCCACCGAACACCGGCTCAAGCTCGACAGCTCGATCCGCGACGAAGTGGAGCGAGTGGGTCGCGCGCTCGAAGATGTGAAGCGTGGCAAGAAGCCCGAACCCAAACCCAAGAGCTGAGCCCCATGGAAGACTTGCTGCGCGACATCGAACTCAGCATTGCCGATGAGCGGCTGGGCGACGACGAGAAACGCGCGCTGACGCAGGCGCTGCGCGACGCATCTCCCCCAGAAGACGGCCTGCGCCAGCTGCGCAACCGCGCCTTCGAGCTGGTGCGCCAACGCAGCACCGACTCTGATCAGATCGGCTTGCTCAAATGGCTGGAGGGTGTGATGCGCGCGCTCGACGTGGGCCGCCTGCCCGCGGGGGCGGTGCGCTCGCGCGCCCATTTCAGCCCCGGCACCGACTGCCTGGCGGCGATCCAGCAGCAGCTGCAATCGGCACGCCGGTGCATCGACCTGTGCGTGTTCACCTTGTCCGACGACCGCATCACCGAGGAGGTGCTGGCCGCTCACCGGCGTGGTGTGGCGCTGCGCTTCATCACCGACAACGACAAGGAGTTCGACGCCGGCAGCGACGTGGCCCGTCTGCGCCAGCAAGGCGTGCCCGTGGTGGTCGACCGCACCGACGCCCACATGCACCACAAGTTCGTGCTGGTCGACGAGGCCTGGCTGCTCAACGGCAGCTACAACTGGACGCGCAGCGCCTGTGAGCACAACGAAGAAAACGTGATCGTCACCAACGACCCGGGTCTGGTGCGCCAATTCCAGAGCCAGTTCGACGCGCTCTGGGCCGCGCTTCAGTAAGGGTCAACTCAGGCTGTCGCCACATGCAGGACAACACCTTGATGCCCCGACCCCGCCGCCTCTCCCTCAGGCAAGCTGCGCCTTGTCCAGCCCGAACGACTTGTCGTGCGAGCCGGGCACGCTCGTGA
>NZ_JADMJX010000229.1 GCF_018780185.1 Rhizobacter sp. | reverse complement strand
CGCTGCGCGGCCGGCAGGCTGGCGGCGGCCTGATCGTGCGCCACGGCGTGGCCACCGCGGAGCTGCCGCGCCTGGCCAATCAACTGCGGGTGCAAGCGGTCTACGCCAACCATGACGACGAGCCCACCGCCTTGGCGCGCGACAACAAGGTGCGGGGTGCCTTGGCCGATCTCGGCATCGCCATGCACACCGGCAAAGACCACGTGGTCTTCGAACGCAGCGAAGTGCTCACCGCCAGCGGCACGCCCTACAGCGTGTTCACACCGTACAAGAACGCCTGGTTGAAGAAGCTGGAACCGTTTTATGTGAGTGCCTACCCCGTGGAGAAGTACGCCGACAGCTTGGCCGCGGTGCCCGATGAGGTGCACGCGGGGGTGCCGACACTGGCGGAGATCGGGTTCGAACCGACCAACCTGCACGAGATGAAGCTGGGCACGGGCAGCCCAGGCGCACAGGCGATGCTGGACGACTTTCTGCCGCGCATGGACCGTTACGACGACACGCGCAACTTCCCCGCCGTCAAAGGCCCGAGCTACCTGTCGACCCACCTGCGCTTTGGCACGGTGTCGATCCGCCAGCTGGCGCGCGAGGCGGCGACCCGCATGCGCCATGGCTCGACCGGGGCGGCCACCTGGCTCTCCGAGCTGATCTGGCGCGACTTCTACCACCAAGTGTTGCACCACCGCCCGCAGGTGGTGAGCGCGAGCTTCAAGCCCGAGTACGACGCGATCCGCTGGGAACACGGCAAACACGCCGAGATGCTGTTTGCCGCCTGGTGCGAAGGCCGCACCGGCTACCCCCTGGTCGACGCCGCGATGGCGCAGATCAACCAGACGGGCTACATGCACAACCGGCTGCGCATGGTGGTGGCGAGCTTTCTGGTGAAAGACCTCGGCATCGACTGGCGCTGGGGCGAGCGTTACTTCGCAGAAAAGCTCAACGACTACGACCTCGCCGCCAACAACGGCGGCTGGCAGTGGGCGGCCTCGACCGGCTGCGATGCGCAGCCCTACTTCCGCATCTTCAACCCCGTGAGCCAGAGCGAGAAGTTCGACGCGACAGGCAAGTTCATCCGTCGTTATGTGCCACAGCTCGCCGGCCTGTCAGACAAGGCAATCCATGCGCCGTGGCTGGCGCGGCCGATCGAGTTGATGGACGCCAAGGTGGTGTTGGGAGAGAACTACCCGCGCCCGATCGTGATGCACGACGAAGCGCGGGAGAAAACGCTAGCGCGGTATGCGGTGGTGAAAGCCGCCAAGTAGCAGGCGTTAGAACAGCTCGACGTCGCCGATCTTGGATTCGTCTTCAAGATCACCACGCGCCACCAGCTCCGCATGGCTTTGCACCTGGTTGCGGCCATGGCCCTTGGCGAAGTAGACCGCCTTGTCGGCCCGCTCGAAGGCGCCACTGGGCGTGTCACCGGGCAGCACCTCGGTGAAGCCGATGCTGATGGTGATCTGCCCCACCTGCGGGAACGGGTAGCTTGCGGTGTTGCTACGCATGCGCTCCAGTGCCAGCGCGGCATCCTGCTCGTTGGCGCAACGCATCAGCACCACGAACTCTTCACCGCCGAAGCGGTACAAGCGGTCGTGAAAGCGGAAGCTGCTGCGCATCAGGCGCGACAACAGCAGCAGCACTTCGTCGCCGATCAGGTGGCCGTAGTTGTCGTTGACCGACTTGAAGTGGTCGATGTCGATCAAGCCCAGCCAATGGCGGTGACCACTCGCCACGTGGCGGCGGCCATCGGCAGTGAGCGGTGGCACGCCGGTCGGCTCGCTGGTGGCCTTGAGGAAGCTCTCGTCGAAGGTCTTGCGGTTGAGCAGGCCGGTGAGGGTGTCGCGCTCGCTGTAGTCGAGCAGCGCCTGGAAGTTGCGGTAGATGCGCAGGATGCTGCCCACCATGCGCCGCGATTCGTCGGACAGCGGCTGGATGGTCTCGATCTCCATCACCCCGACCACCTCGCGGTCGGTGCTCACCGGAAACAAGCTCAGGCTGTGGCGCCCGGGCACGGTGACGACCGTCGCCTGGCCCTTCATCGCCTGCATGCGCTCGGGGAAGAGATCGAGCGGCGGCAGGCTCTCCACATCGGCCCAAGCCGGGTCGGCGGTGGCCACGGCATCGTGTTCGCCCAGGCGCGCCCGGGTGATCCAGCGCTCGTTGCCGGCTTCGCCCACCGAGCGATAGATCGTGACCGTGCGCGGGCGCAGCATGTCGCGCAGAGCCCCCACCAGCGTCACGTCGAGGATGTCGCGGTCTCGAAAGCCGGTGAGCTCTGCAAGATGGTCAACCAGCTCAGACATGATGGAGAGGGACGGCCGGGCAAGCGATGCTTGCCCTATGCCGCCGCAGGTGCTGTGGTGTAGCGGCTGATCAGCGCCAGCAGGTCTTCTTCCGAGTAGGGCTTGCCGAGGTAGTGATCGACGCCCAGTTCGGCGGCGTAGTCACGGTGCTTCTGGGCGATGCGCGAGGTGATCATGATCACCGGCAGCGAGCGCAGGCGCGCGTCACCGCGGATGTTGCGCACCAGGTCGAAGCCGTCCATGCGCGGCATCTCGATGTCGCTCAGCACCACTTGCGGCAGGTCTTCGGCCAGGCGTTCCAGCGCTTCGATGCCGTCCTTGGCCAGGATCACGCGGTAACCTTCGCGCACCAGCAGGCGCTGCGTGACGCGGCGCACCGTGAGCGAATCGTCGACCACCAGCACCAGCGGCGCCGCCTGAGCCGCAGCCTCTTCGGCCGTCGGCGTCACGGTTTGCACCGTGCCCGAGCGCAGCGCCGCCACCGTGGCCGCACGTGCGCTTTCGCCGTACAGCGTGGCCAAAGCCACCGGGTTGTAGATGAGGGCCACGGCGCCCGAGGCCAGCAGCGTCATGCCAGCCAGACCCGGCAGGCGCGACAGTTGCGGCCCGAGGTTCTTGACCACCACTTCCTGCGTGCCCAGCACTTCGTCGACGTGCAGCGCAATGCGCTGCTGCGCGCTGCGCACCACGATGATCGGGCGCGTACGGGCAACCACTTCCTGGCTGCGCGGGCCTTCTTGCAGCAGCGAGCCAAACCAGAAGAACAACAACGAGCGTTCGCCCAGCGGGTAGCTGCCGGTGGCGTAGGCTTCGTCGAGCTCCTTGGCGCTGGCGCGGCGCACGATCTCGATCAGCGTGGCCGGCAGGGCCACCACGGTCGAGCCGCAACGCACCATCACCACCTGCGTCACCGCGGTGGTCAGCGGCAGCACCAGCTTGAAGCTCGTGCCCTGGCCGGCGGCGGTGGCGGTCTCGATGCGGCCGCCCATGGCGTTCACTTCGGAGCGCACCACGTCCATGCCGACGCCACGGCCCGACAGTTCGGTCACGGTGTCGGCGGTCGAGAAGCCGGGGGTGAAGATCAGGTTGGCCAGATCACCGGCGCTCTGCTGCTCGTTGGCCTGGATGAGGCCCATGGCCAGACCCTTGTCGCGGATGCGCTGCAGGTTGAGGCCAGCACCGTCGTCGCGGAATTCCACGCCAACTTCGTTGCCCTCTTGGTGCAAGGCCACCACGATGCTGCCGGTGGCGTCTTTGCCCGCCGCGGTGCGCGTCTCGGGTGCCTCGATGCCGTGCGTGACGCAATTGCGCAGCAAGTGCTCGAAGGCAGGCGTCATGCGGTCGAGCACGCCACGGTCGATTTCGATCGAGCCGCCGACGATGTCGAGCCGCACCTGCTTGCCGGTTTCCTTGGCAGCTTGTCGCACCACGCGGTACAGACGGTCAGACGTGCTCTCGAATTCGACCATGCGAGTACGCAGCAGGTCGTCTTGCAGGTCGCGGGTGAGGCGGGCCTGGGCGGCGAGTTCGTCTTCGGTCGTTTCCAGCGTGCGGGTCAGCGTGCGCTGCACCGTGGCCACGTCGTTCACCGACTCGGCCATCATGCGGGTGAGTTCCTGGAAGCGCGTGAAACGATCCGATTCCAGCGGGTCGAAGGCTTCGTGTGCTTGTTTGGCCGCTTCCTGGCGCGAGATCATTTGCGTCTCGGCCTGGAACTCGATGTCGCGCAACTGCACGCGCAGGCGCTCCAGGTTGTCGGTCAGGTCGCCGAGCGAGCCGCGCATGTTGCCGACTTCAGACTCGATCCGCGAGCGGGTGATGCTCACCTCGCCGGCCTGGTTGACCAGTCGCTCCAGCAGAGGGCCGCGCACTCGCACCGCGGCATTGGAAGCGCCAGTGTTGCGGTCGGCTGCGGTTTGTGCCGGCGCGTCACCGTCGGTGGCAGCGAAACGCGACCAGTCGACATCACGCGACGGCGCAGCAGCAGCGACCGACGGGGCTTGGGGCGTCGGCACCGGTGCTTGCACGGGGGCCTGTACGGGCACCAGCGGCTCACTCACCTGAACCGGCGGCAGGGCCACCGCCACAGGGGGCAACACCGGAGCCACCGGCGGCATCACCGACTGCATCACCGGCGGTGCGACCACCACGCGGGCGGGCTCAGGCTCGGACAAAGCGGCATGCACGGAGTCTTCGGCTTCGGCATAGGCCTGAGCGTCACGCGAGCGCAGCGCCTCGAAGGTTGCCGAGAGAGCGTCGGAGCGGCCTTGCAGGGCCTCCACGTCAGCCGCACTGGCGGCAGGCTGGGCCAGCAAGTGCTCGATCAGAGTTTCAAGCCGGTGGGCCATTTCGCCCAAGCGCATGGCGCCCGCCAAACGGGCACCGCCCTTGAGCGTGTGCAAGGTGCGCATGCAAGACGCCGCCGGGCCGTTGTCGGTGGGGCGGCGGGCCCATTCGCGCAGCTTGGAGTCAAGCTGCGGCAGCAGTTCTTCGGCCTCTTCTTCGAAGATCGGGAAGAGTTCGGCGTCAACCGCATCAACGGCGTCGATGTCGTCTTCGCCATCGAGCGCATCGGCACGAACCGGCGCGGCACGCGTGGTCTCAACCGGCAGCGGCGCAAAGGTCTTGAACTCGGCGTGGCCGAGCGAGCCGACGTTGGTGTCAAGACCACCGAACGAGCTGTCAACATGGGCCGCCAGGGCATCGGAGTTGGCGACCAGCGGCGCGGGCCGCGACGAACGCGCCAGCGGCTCAGGTGGCTCGACGAATTCGGGCTCTTCGATCACCAACGGAGGTGGCGGGGCTTCAGGCTCGGGCGCTTCGGCCGCATTGGCGGCTTCAAGCCGGCGGGCCGAGCTGATTTCATGCTCGGCCAGGCGCTGCAGCAACTCGGGCGATACAGGCTTCAGGAAACCGGCGGCGAACTGATGCAACAGGCGACGAATCTCTTCGGCCGCGTCGACGAACAGGCGGGCTTCTTCGGGTGTGCCGTGGCCGATGGCGTGCGAGCGCATCAGCGCGTGCTCGACCAGGCGCGACAGGTGAGAGAGGTCACTGAAGCCGACCGTGGCGGAGCTGCCCGCCAACGAGTGCGCCAGCGAAACCGGCACTTCACCGACCGGGCGATACAGCTCCATGGCCCACTCAGCCACATCGGTGGTCAGGCGCCGCGAAAGCTCATCGGCCTCATTGAGGTAGATGTTGAACAGCGGGATGCTGATGCGCAGGTCGCCAACGATCTTCACCTGGTCGTCATCGGACGGCGCAGCAGCGGCCACAGGTTCCGGTGCGGCCTCAGGCTGGGCGGGGGCTTCAGCGGCAACGGGCGCTTCGGCCGCAAAAAGCCTGTCGTCCAGCTCGAGGTCGATCAGCTCGACCGATTCAGCCGTGGGCAATTGTTCGGCAGGTGCATGCACCTCGACCACGGTGGGCTGCTCAAACGCCTGCAGCAGGGCATCGGCCTGCAGGTCAAAGCTTGGCGCGGGGGTCGCGGCCGCTGGGGCCGCGAGCGGTTTTGGGTCGTCGAACGAGCCCAGGTCGAGGTCAAACGACAGTTCGGGCAGAGGCTCGGCCACGGGCGCCGCAGTGGGTGCGGGGGGTGGTGCAGGTGGCAAAACCAGATCTTGCGCGCTCGGCAGGTCAACCGGGAACGACAAGGACATCATCGGCAGATCAGCGCCCGCCGACGGCACGATGGCCGGAATGGCCTCGCCATTCGCCAGCGCGTCTGCGGCGGCTTTCACCGGCGCCGAGTTGAATGCGCCAGACTGCTGGATCGCAATGGCCTCCACCCAGTCGCTGAAGTAGCTCAGGGTGTTGTTGGAGAACCCAAGCAGCGACGGGTCGGCCGCCTTTTGTTCGGCCAACCAGCTGTTGTAGACCTGCTCGCAGATCCAGCCGGCGTCGCCGAATTCCTTCAGCCCGACCATGCGCGAGCTGCCCTTGAGGGTGTGGAAGGCGCGGCGCACCGTGGTGAGCTGCTCCAGGTTGGCCGGCGAGTTGGCCAGTTGCGCCAACGCGCCCTGGGCCGTTTCGATCACTTCGCGAGCTTCCTCGAGGAAGATCTCGCGCATTTCGGGGTCGTCACCGAGGTCGGTCGCCAGGCTGGTGGGCGTGGGAGACAAAGGGGGGGGAGGCGGTGGCGCCTTGGCGACCACGGGCTCCGGCTCCAGGCCTACCGGCTCACTCGCGGTGTGGACAAAATCGGCCAGCGCCTCTGACAACTGCTCGCGTGCGGCGGTGACTTCGGCCGGCCCACTGGCATGCTCGATCGCACTTTGCGCCTGCGCCACGGCAGCCTGCAGTTCGGGCTGCGCGGCGGCTTGTGCTTCGTGCGACAGGTGTTCGAGATTGCGCGACACCTCGTCGAGCGGCACGCGGTCGCTCACGGCGGCAAAGGCGAGCGACTGCGCTTGTTCGATCAGGCGCGGCTCGATGACCGGCACCACCAGGTTGGAGGCGTTGCGCGCGGCAGCACTGCGGCCCATCAGCGGGCTGAGCGTGCCGGCCTGCGGGTCATAGACAAACAGCGACTTGGCCACCTGCGGCTGCACGCTGAGCATGTCGATCAGGAAGCCGAGCGCACCGAGGTTGCTGGCCAGGCGGTCGAAGGTGCCCGACTGCACGACCAGTTGCGGGTCGACTTCGGTGTTGAGCAGGCCGTCGACGTCGTCGCGCATGCGCAGCACCGCGTGAGCGGCCTGGTCCATGCCGAGCACCGACAACACACCGCGCATCGATGCCAGCAAACCCGGCACCGGCGCCAGCGCTTCGCGCTGAGCGGGGTTGCGGAAGAACTGGTCGATGTGTTTTTCGGCTTCAGACAGCGAAGCGCGCAGCTCCTGCACCACGCTGCCCATGGTCTGGCGGTCGGAGACGCGGCGGTACAGCTCCTCCATCCACGCTTCGAGCGGGTCGGGGGTGTTGCCGGCGCGCACCGACGCAATGCGGTTGGCCAGGCGCTTGACGCGCTGGGCTTCTTCCGGGTGGTCGAAGTCGCCGTCTTCCAGCGAGGCTTCTAGGTACAGCACGCTGGTGGCCACTTCCATCGCCAACGGGGGCTGTGGCGCGGCGCCGGATTGCTGGGTCTGGGCCACGGCTTGCGCCAGCTCGTCGGCCAGCAGGTCGCCATTGGGGTACAGGCGCTTGAGCGAATCACCGACCAGGGAGAACTGCTCCGACAGGCCGCCCATGCGGTGCATTTCACCGCCAGCAATGGCCGACCAGGAGTCTTTGGCACTGGCCACGCGCTTGCGGGCCTGGGCGATCACGGCCGGGTCGAAACGACCCAGTCGGTTGACTTCGTAGTCGGCCGGCGCGTGTTGGGCCAGCCCATACGCCTGGCGCACGGCAGCCAGGCGCGGCGCCTTGCGGCCGTCACCGGGCGACGCGCTTTGAGCGCAGAAGAACAGCAGGTCTTGCGCCAGCCGCTCGGAGACATCGGTCTCGCCGCGCTCGAACACGCGGAACTGCGCCAACAGGCGCGAAGCCACACGCTTGCTGTAAAGATCGGGCTTCAGGAAACCGTGGGCCTGGCTTTCAAAGAAGGCCGCAGCCAGCTGCCACAGCGTGGCGGCCGGCATGCTGGGCGCACCTGCACCGAGGCTTGCGCAGATGTCGCTCATCGACAGCGCGGCCTGGGAATTCTGGCCGCGCATCATCAGCAGCAGCTGCTTTTCCAGCGCGGCACGGGCGGACTCATCGACCGCATGCGGTGTGATGCCCTTTTCGGGCGCCAGCTCAAGCCAGCGCCAGTCGTGGGGCCAGAGATCGGCTGGGTGAATGCGGTCGGCCCCCGCCAAGGCCTGCACGGCCTGATAGCGCGGGAACAGCCCGAGCGGCGACACCGGCTTGCCCGACAGCATGCGCTGCAGGAAGTCGAGCAGTGCAAACGAAGCCAGCTCGATGGTGTCGACATCGGCGGCTGTCAGCTTGTCAGGTTTGGCAACGAAGCGCTGCACGGCGGCCTCGCTCGCGCGCAGCACCACGGCCACGGCAGGCAGGCCCACCAACTCGAGCGCACCCACCCCTTGGTGGATCTGCTGTCGCGCAGTGCGCAGCACGGCCGGGTCGACGGCGTCGACATCGGAGCCACTGACCGATTCGCTTTCTTTCACGAAGCGGCGCAAGGCCTTGTGGGCGTTGTCGAGGGAGCGGCGCAGCTCCTCGTGCACCCACGCCAACGCACTGAGGTCGTTGCTCATCTCGCTCATGGTGTCGCTCATCGCGGGGCTGTCCATCCGATGCCTTGTGTCGAGTCAGGGGCTGCGGCCCGAAGGCCGCAGGCGCTGTGATCAGCCGATCTTGAACCGGGCCACCGACTGCTTCAGTTCTTCAGCAGTCCGGGACAGTTCGCGCACCATCTGTGCGGTGGAACGCGTACCTTCACCAGTTTGTTCGGTCACCGCAAAAATGTGCTGAATGTTGGCAGCCACCACGTTGGCGGATTCGGCTTCTCGAAGCGCCTGGTTGGAAATCTGTCCGATCAGGTCAGCAAGCTGGCGTGAAACTCGGTCAATGTCACCGAGCGCGTTACCTGCCGCGTCAGACAGCCGGGTTCCTTCCACCACACCCTGCGTGGAACGTTCCATGGCGCCCACCGCGTCTTGGGTGTCGGTCTGAATGGTCTTCACCAGGGCCGCAATCTGCCGCGTGGCGTCGCCGGAGCGTTCGGCCAGTCGCTGCACTTCTTCCGCAACCACCGAGAAGCCCCGACCGGCTTCACCAGCCGATGCGGCCTGGATGGCGGCGTTCAGAGCCAGCACGTTCGTCTGCTCCGTAATGTCTGAAATCAGCTCGGTGATTTCACCAATCTCCTGCGACGACTCGCCGAGCCGCTTGATCCGCTTGGAGGTTTCCTGAATCTGGTCACGAATCGAGTTCATACCGCCGATGGTGTTTTGCACCGCGGTCAGACCAGATTCAGCAGCTTGCAGCGATTGACGCGCCACCTGGGCGGTTTGCTGGGCTTGTGCCGACACTTCGTTGATTCGGCCTGCCATCTGCAGCACCGACTCGCCGGTTTCGCGAATTTCGCGCAGCTGTTCGTCGGAGGCGGCCAGCAGTTCGGTCGACGTGGCTTCCACCTGCTGCGTCGTCTCGGTCACCCGGCCTACCGTGCCTTGCACCTGAGACACCAGGGTGCGAAGTTCTTCCACCGTGTAGTTCACCGAGTCGGCGATGGCGCCCGTGATGTCTTCGGTCACCGTCGCTTGTTGTGTCAAGTCACCTTCAGCAACCGTCTGCAATTCGTTCATCAATCGCAAAATGGCCGCCTGGTTGGCGTCGTTCACGCGCTTGGCTTCTTGCTCCTGTCGTTCGGCTTCCACCTGCTGCGACTTGGCGACCGTGGCGCGCTGCGCCTGGTCATTCACGTACAGCTTCAGCAGGCCAGCGCCACCGGCGGCCAGCA
>NZ_JADMJX010000239.1 GCF_018780185.1 Rhizobacter sp. | reverse complement strand
TGTGACTTAAAGCATTGCATTGCACATGAGTTCAAGCATAGCTTTGCACTTCTGATCGACCGACGCAGGGGTTTGCGGGGAAGCCCAAAGCTCAGTTGTTTGCGGTAGACAACCAATTGTTTGCACCTTGTTCATCTCGCGACCAAAGCGTTGCACTTTGTCTGTTGTCAGCCAATCAGCGCTTCTTGAGAGGGTCGAGCAATGTCGGTTCAAGACTGACTGCAGCCGGTTGACGTTGCCCGCCGAATGTCGGCTGCCGACGAAAGCTGTTGGTGGTGCCTTGCGCTGCGGATACGCGTCCAAATCGTGCGCGCAAATCGACTCAATCTTGGGCATCAGCATCAAACCTTGGCAATGTGGAGAAAGTTGGTCGTGCCGGCCACGCCGAAGGGCATGCCGGAGGCAATGACGACCACGTCGCCCGGCTGGGCGAAGGCTTCGCGCCTGGCCATCGTGCGGGCCTGGGTCACCATGTCGGGAACGTCTGCCACGCGGTCGGCGGCATGCACCGAATGCACACCCCAGACGAGTGCCAGGCGGCGCGCCGTGGCGAGCTCAGGCGTCATGCTGAGCACCGGCACCGCAGGGCGCTCGCGCGCTGCGCGCAGGCTGGTGGTGCCTGATCGTGTGTAGGTGACCATGGCGGCCACCGGCAGCAGGCTGGCGGTCTGGCGCAGCGCGAGGCAGATCGCATCGGCTACCACCGCTTGCGGTGCGGTGTGCGAAGCATCGATGGCGCTGCGGTAGTTCGGGTCCGACTCCACCTCGGCGATCAGCCGGTCCATCATCGCCACCGCCTCGCGCGGGTACTGGCCCGATGCCGATTCGGCCGACAACATCACCGCGTCGGCACCGTCGTAAACGGCGTTCGCCACGTCGGAGGCCTCGGCCCGGGTCGGCACCGGCGAGTTGATCATCGATTCGAGCATCTGGGTGGCCACGACGACGGGTTTGCCGGCAGCACGACACGCCCGCACGATGCGCTTCTGGATGCGTGGCACCTGCTCGGCCGGCAGCTCCACGCCCAGGTCACCGCGCGCGACCATGATGGCGTCGGCCGCTTCGATGATCGCGTCGAGCGAGTCGATGGCGGCGGGCTTCTCCAGCTTGGCCAGCACGGCGGCCCGTCCCTTCACGATTGCCTTCACCTCGTGCAGATCCTCGGCTCGCTGCACGAACGACAGCGCCACCCAATCGACGTGCAGGCTGAGGCCAAACTCGAGGTCGGCGCGGTCCTTGGGTGTCAGGGCCGAGATGGGCAGCAGCACCGAGGGCACGTTGACACCCTTGCGATCCGACACCGTGCCGCCGACGACGACCTGCGTGTCGGCGAAGTCCGCTCCGCAGTGGCGTACCCGCAGGCGCACCTTGCCGTCGTCGACCAGCAGATCGGTGCCCGCTTTGAGCGCTGCAAAGATCTCCGGGTGCGGCAGCGGAGCGCGCGTCGCATCGCCTGGCGTGGTATCGAGGTCGAGGCGGAAGGCCGCGCCAGCGCTCAGGGCGACCGGGCCATTCGCGAACGTGCCGATGCGCAGCTTCGGGCCCTGGAGGTCGAGCAGCACGGCGATGGGGCGGCCGCTCTCGCGCTCGACGCGGCGGATGATGTCGAGCCGCTCCTTGTGCTGGGCGTGCGTGCCGTGGCTGAAGTTGAGCCGGAACACATCGGCGCCGGCGTCGAACAGGGCGCGCACCATGGGGAAATCGGAACTCGATGGTCCCAGGGTGGCAACGATCTTGGCTTGGCGCAGGCGTTTCATGGCGTGGGGTGGGCTCACAGGATGAAGCCCATGTTGATGAACTTGGAGTGGTGCTCACGCACGATGTCGTTGAGCAGTTGCACGTTCGCTTCGGTCTGGCGGGTGGCGACCATCGAGCGGATCGAAAATGCCCGCAGCGCGTCGCTGACCGACAGCGTGCCCTCGGCCGAATCCTTGCGGCCGGCAAACGGAAACACATCCGGGCCACGCTGGCACTGGCAATTGATGTTCACGCGGCAGACCTGGTTGACCAGCGGATCGACCAGTGCGCCGATTTGCCGTGCGTCGCTGCCGAAGATGCTGACCTGTTGACCATGGTCCGACGTGATCACGTAGTCGAGCGCCTCTTGCACCTCGTCGAAGGCCATCACCGGAACCACCGGGCCGAACTGCTCCTCGCGGTACAGCTTCATGCCTTCGCGCACCGGGTAGACGACGGCCGGATGGAACAGCGTGCTGCAAAACGCACCGCCTCCCTCGTTGACGACGCGCGCGCCCTGGGCCTTTGCGTCCTCGATCGCTTGTGTCATGTAGGCGCTGCGATGTGGCCCCGGCAGCGGCGTGATGTGCACGCCGCTCTCCCACGGCATGCCGATCTTGAGCTGTGCCAGCTCGGCCGTGAAGCGCCCAAGGAATGCGTCGACGATGCTCCGGTGCACGATCAACATCTTGAGCGCCGTACAGCGTTGCCCATTGAACGTCAGCGCGCCGAGCAGGCACTCCCGGACAGCGAGCGCCAGATCCGCGTCGGGCAGCACGATGGCCGCGTTCTTCGCGTCCAGGCCCAGCACCGCGCGCAGCCGGTGCGATTTGGGGTGCTGCTTCTTCAGGTGGTCGGCCACGCGGCTGGAGCCGATCAGCGCCAGCACGTTGATCTTGCCCGAGGCCAGCATGCGCGGCACCACCAGTTCCCCGGGCGCGTAGACGGTGTTGACCACCCCGGGCGGAAACGCGTCGCGAAACACCTTGAGCAGCGGTTCGAACAGCAGCGTGCCGTACTGCGGTGGCTTGAGCACCACCGTGTTGCCCATCAGCAGCGCCGGGATCAGCGTGCAGAAGGTCTCGTTGAGCGGGTAGTTGTAGGGCCCCATGCACAGCACCACGCCGAGCGGTGTGCGCCGGACCTGGCCGATCGTGTTCTCCACCACCGTGAAGCGCGAGTGGGCGTTGTCCATGTCCTTCAAGGCGTCGATCGTGGCCTCGATGTACTCGAGGGTGCGGTCGAACTCCTTGCGCGAGTCGGCAATGCTCTTGCCGATCTCCCACATGATCAGGCTCACGATGGCCTGCCGGCGGAGGAGCATGCCTTTGGCAAACGCTCTCATGCAGGTGATGCGCCCGGTCACCGACATCGTCGGCCAGGCCCCGCGGCCGCTGTCGTAGGCTGCCACGGCGGCGTCCAGTGCCGCGTCGCTCTGGGCAGTGCCCATGTCGGGGTGGCTGCCGATCACAACCTGGCGCACGCTGCCGTCGGCCTGCGTCGTGCAAACCGGCGACAACACGGTTTTGCAAGGGCCGTCCCAGGGCTGCAGGCGCCCGTCGATCAGATAACTTCGTTGATGGAGCGGCTCGGCCAGACCCTGGCCGCCAGGGAGCGCCCCCTCGGTGGGAAAGAGTCGCTTCAGGCTCTCGCTGTCTGTCATGTCACACCCGTGGTTGATGGCTGGCGCCAAGGCAAAAGAGGCGCTGCGTGTTTGTGCACGCAGCGCCAACCCACCGCAGCCAACGCTTCCAAAATCTGCGAGGGGGCGACACCGTGCGCTCTCTCTTCGCCGGTGTCACACATGCACTCAGAAGCTGTGGAACAGGCCGAGGGCGTAGCCCGATTTGTTGGTGCCCGCCGGCGCCTTGTTGTCGTTGGCGACGACCGCGAAGACATTGGTGCGCTTGGAGAGGTCGTAGCGGTAGCCCAGCGAAAGGAGTTGCTGCACCCTCACGCTGTCTTGATCCTGCAGGTTGTAGGAACCGATGACTGCGCCTGAGCCCACCGGGGCACTGAAGCCGAGCACCGCGTTCTTGCGGCTGACTTTGGCGGCGTCCTGGCCGGAGCCGTAACCCCCGTAGAGCTTGACGGCGCCGAAGTCGTAGTTGGCGGCCAGGCTGCCCCAGTTGGCGTCTTCACTGCCGTCGTTCGAAACCTCGTACCCCACACCCACATAGAGCGGGCCATTGGCATAGCTCAAGCCGATGTTGGCTGGGCGCTTGCCGCCGGCGCCCACGGCCTCGGCGGACACTTGAGCGCCGAAGCTGAAGCCGGCGACCGAGTTTTCATAACTCACCGAGTTGTTGACCCAGAAGGTGCCGAGGCAACCGCCCACGAAGGCCGGGCCGCAGCCGACGGTGCCGTAGGTGCCTTCGCCCAGGGTGCCCATGCCAAACGGGTCGGCGGCGTACTGTGACTTCAGGAACGCCTGCGACCACCAGCGGCCGAGCTTGACCGAACCCAGCGTGCTGCTGCTCAGGCCAACCCAGGAGCCGCCCTTCCAGAACGTGGCGCCTCCGCCCACCGTGCCGTCGTCCGGGTTGAGCCGGTGCTCCAGATAGAACGAGGCGGTCAAGCCGCCACCCAGGTCTTCGTCGCCCTTGAAGCCCAGGCGGCTGCCGCCCATGTCGAACAGCTTCGTGCCCGGCGTGTTCTGCGTCTGGCGGCCCACCTGGGCCTCGATGAAACCGAACGCCGTCACCGACGACTGCGCCCAGGCGCTCGCCGTGCAAACCAGGGCTGTCACCCCCACCACCACATGTGCTTTCATCCAAAAGTCTCCGTACTGATTGAATTTAATGGCTTGTTGCAAATTTGATGTCAGAACAACACGTTCCAAGTCAACATCTTGGCGCAACATCTCGATATTAAATCAATCTAAATGAATCAACTACAGAAAAATCGCATCAGGTCGATAAACGAGCACCAACTTCGCCTGACTGCTTCCGGAGACACCATGAACCCGCTTCCCATCGACACCCCCTGCGCGAGCGTCGCGCGCCGAATCACCCTCATTGGCGGCGTGTGCCTGATCGCCGTTCTGGCCGGTATCTGCGCCGTCATGACGGTGATGCTCAGCAAGCGGGCTCAAGAGCGAACCGTGTCGTGGGTCGATGCCAAGGTCGAATCGGTCGCGCAGGCGGTCGATGCCTACGACCAGACGGCCAAGCTGCTGGTCGAGCGCTTCTTCAAGGTGTTTGGCGACCAGTTCGGCAAGAACTTCGCACTCGATGAAACCAACGGTCGCCTCACGCAGCTCGGCATTGCGCTCAACGACTATCACAACCCCTGCGACAAGTTCAGCGATTTCACCGGCGGTGCCGCGGCCGTGCTGATGAAGCAGGGCCAGGCGTTCGTGGCGGTGAGCACCTCGCTGAAAGACGCCAAGGGCGAGCGAGCCATCGGCATGTCGGTGGGCGCGGGGCACCCGGCTCACGCCGCCCTGCTGCGCGGCGAGCCCTACCTCGGGCGCGCGACGCTCTACGGCCGCCCGTTCATCACCCGGCTGCAGCCGGTACGCGATCTGAAGGACCAGGTGGTCGGCGCCTTGTTCGTCGCCTTCGACCTGACGGAGTTCGACCGTTCGCTGGAACAGATGGTGGCCCATGCCAGGTTCTTCGACAGCGGCGGCGTCTATGTGCTCGACCCGCGCGGCGGCGACGCCAAGCAGGCCGTGCTGATGCTGCCCCCGGCGCTGCGCGGTCGCACGCTCGCCGAGGTGGCCACGGCGGGCGCCGGCCCCGACCTGCTCGCCGCCTTGCGAGCCAGCCCCCCGGGCTCCGAACTGCGCGGCTTTCGCCCGGTGCTTCAGCCGTCGGCCACCGATCGCTTTGCCGTGGCGCGGCCCAGCGCGGCCACCGGATGGATGGTGGTCGGCGAGGTCTCGGGCGACGAGACGATGCGCACGCAATGGCTCACGCTGGCCCCGTTTCTCGCCCTTTTCGGCATCGCCGCGCTGGCCTTGTGCGCCGGCCAGTACCTGTTGATCCGACGCTGGGTCGGCCAGCCGCTGCAGCTGTTGACGCGGTCGCTGGAGCGGGTTGCAGGCGGCGACCTGTCGATGCCGGTGCACAGCGGGCGCGCAGACGAGATCGGCGGCCTGATGCGTGGCGTCGAGCGCATGCGCTTGCGCCTGGTGGAGATGCTGGGTGCGGTGCGCTCATCGGCTGACGCGATTTCGTGCGCTTCGTCGGAGATCGCCCGCGGCAACGAAGACCTGAGCCGGCGCACGGAGGAAACCGCGGCCCGCCTGCAGCAGACCACCTCGGCCATGGAGCAGGTGCATGCCAACGTGCGCCAGACCGCGGACGCCACGCACACGGCCGACGACCTGGCCGCCAGCGCTTGTGATGCGGCGGAGCGCGGCGGCGCAGCCATGCGCGATGTGGTGTTGAAGATGAGCAGCATCAGCACGAGCAGCCGGCGCATTGCCGAGATCACCGGAGCCATCGACACGATTGCTTTCCAGACCAACATCCTCGCGCTGAATGCCGCGGTGGAGGCCGCCCGCGCCGGAGACAGCGGCCGTGGCTTCGCCGTGGTGGCGGCTGAAGTGCGCAGCCTGGCTCAGCGTTCGGCCGCAGCGGCCCGTGAGATCAAGGAGCTGATCGCCGGCAGCGTGGCGGAGGTGCAGGGCGGCTCCAAGCTGGCCGATGCGGCCAGCGAGCGGGTGCAGGAAATCGTGGCCGGGGTGCAGCGTGTCAACGCCAGGCTGGGGGTCATCACGACCAGCACCCGCGACCAGTCCGACGGCATCGGGCACATCAACGAATCGGTCGCCACGCTCGACCGGATGACGCAGCAGAACGCCGCGCTCGTTGAACAGTCGGCAGCGGCAGCGGAATGCCTCAAGGGCCAGGCGGTGGCCCTGGTCGACGCGATCGCCCAGTTCCGGCTGGAGGCTGGCCCCCCAGTCGCTACGCTCCTGCCCCCGAGGGGCGCGCGCCCGCTTGGGGGCGGCCCGGCGCAGGCCGCCGAACCTTCACCAGCGCAATGACGGTGTCGTCACCGGCGCATCCCAGAGGCTGAGCAATTCGTCGTCGAGCGCCGTCAGTGTGAGCGATGCACCGGCCATCTCGAGCGAGGTCGTGTGGTTGCCGACCAGCCAACGCTTCACCTGCAGGCCGGCGTCGCGCAGGCGCTGCGTCGCGATGCGGTTCAGCAGGTGCAGTTCGATCAGCGGTGTGCCACCGAATCCGTTGACATGCAGCAGCACGGAGCGGCCCGCCGCGAGAGACAGGTCCTTGAGGAGCGGCTCGAGCAGCAGGGCGACGATGTCGTCCGCCGGCATCAGGCGGCTGCGGTGGCGCCCCGGCTCGCCATGGATGCCCACACCCACCTCCATCTCGCACGCCTCGATGTCAAAGGTTGCAGCGCCCGCTTCGGGCACGGTGCAGCTCGTCAACGCCACGCCCATCGAGGCGGTGTTGGCGTTCACACGTGTACCGAGTGACTTGCATTCGTAGAGGTTGGCGCCCGCTTCGGCGGCCGCTCCGACCATCTTCTCGACGATCAACGTACCTGCCACGCCGCGCCGCCCCGGCGTGCGGGTGGAATGCTCGACCGCCACGTCGTCGTTGACCAGCAGGGTGGTGCACTCCATTTCCAGCATGTCACTTGCGACCTGGAAGCTGGCGCAGTCGCCCGCATAGTTTTTCACCACCATCAAGACACCCTGGCCGGCCTCGACACGCTGGGCCGCCGCGACGATCTGGTCGGGCGTGGGTGCCGTGAACACCTGGCCGGGGCATGCGGCATCGAGCATGCCGTGGCCGACGTAGCCCGTGTGCAAAGGCTCATGGCCTGAGCCGCCACCGGAGACCAGCGCAACCCGACCCTGCTTGGGTGTGCGGCGATAGACGAACAACGGTGCCTCGTTCAGCGCCAACAGATCCGCGTGCGCCATGACCAAGCCGGCGGCGCTGTCTTGCACCAGGTCATCGGGCGAGTTGATGAATTTCTTCATGGCGCGCTGCCCCCTTTTGGGGCATTGTGGCCCCGGGCCCCGCGGGTGTCACGCGAGGTTTTCCGCAGTCAGGATCTCCACGCGCGGGTTGTTGATCGCCAGCGCGCCGCGCACGCCGTCGCACAGCGCGCGCAGCACACGGCTGGCCGCCGTGACGGCGTATTCGACGTCCTGGTGCAGCAGGTAGCTGAGCGCGCCAGACAGCAGCATCGAGCGATGCACTTCGAGCAGGTCGTGGGCAACGAACATCAGGTCGTGGCTGTAGCCGTGCTCGGCCAGCGCGCGCGCGATGCCGAAGCTGCATGGCCCCACGTTGTACAGCGCGTCGATGCGGCCGCCCGTGGCGGCGGGATCGAGCACCACGCGGGCGTACTCATAGGCCTCGTCTTCCGATTCGGGCAACTCGAACAGGCGCAGTGGCTTGGCTTGCGGGAAACGCTCCTCCAGCACCTGCTGGAAACCGATGCGGCGGTCGATCTCGGCGGCGTAGCGGGTCGCTGGCGACAGCAGCGCGCACAGCGATGGCGCGTCGCGAGGCAGCGAGCGGCCCATCAGCAGGCCGGCGGTGCGCCCGGCGGCGCGGTTGTCGGCGCCGATCGCGGTTTCGCGCAGCGAACCGGGCACGTCGGAGAACAGCGTGACCACGTGCACGCCGGCGCGCACCAGTTCATTGACCGCGAGCTTGACCGCCGGCACGTCGGGGGCCAGCAGGGCCACCCCATCCAGATCCGACAGCTTCGCCAGCTCGGCCGCGAAGACGTTGGCGTCGGCCGCAGGCAGGCGGTGCGTGACCTCGGTGATGTGCTGGTGCCGAAATTCGCCGGCGGTCTGCGCAACCACGCGATCGACCAGGTCGAAGAAGCCGAGGCGGGCCGCTGGCAGCACGAAAGCAAATCGGTAGTTCGAGGTGGAGCGGGGGCGGCCGCGTATCGGGGCGCCCCCGCCCAGCGTGGCCATCGCTTCGCGCACCTTGCGCACGGTGGTCGGGTTGACGCCGGGGCGGTTGTTCAGCACCCGGTCCACCGTGGCGGTGCTGACGCCGGCGACCTCGGCGATTTTGGTGATGGTGACGGGGTTTGTCATGAAGCGGGGCTGGAAAGTAGCCAAGAACTAAATCGATACAAGTGTCGCCGAATCGTCCCAGGGGGCCAAGTGGCCCGGCGGATGCCCATCGGGAGCGCTGGCGCTGGCACAAGGGCACATCTGATGGTGTTGAATGATTGATTTAGGGTTTTTATTGAGTGATTTATTAAATGATGGCACTAGACTTCATTTCAAGGTCGCTGCCCACTGTCTGACGGGCGGGGTCCCCAAGTCGAGGCCGGACACACGCCGACCTCATGCCTAGCCGCGGCGAGTGGCCGCGATTCACACAGAACAGGAGACCGAGGATGAGCTTCAACAAACGCAAGCTGGCCGTCGCCGCGAGCGCGTTCGCAACGGCGGCGCTGATGAGCAGCGGCGCGCAAGCACAGCAAAAGCAGTTGACGCTGTGCTGGGCGGCTTGGGACCCGGCCAATGCGCTGGTCGAGTTGTCAAAAGACTTCACCGCCAAGACCGGCATCGCCATGAAGTACGAGTTCGTGCCCTGGCCGAACTTCGCGCAGCGCATGCTCAACGAGCTCAACTCGAAGGGCAAGTTGTGCGACCTGCTGATCGGCGACAGCCAGTGGATCGGCTCGGCCGCCACCGAAGGGCACTACGTCAAGCTCAATGAGTTCTTCGACAAGAACGGCATCAAGATGAGCGACTTCGCACCCGCCACTGTCGAGGGCTACTCGACCTGGCCCAAGGGCACGAAGAACTACTGGGCACTGCCTGCCATGGGTGACGCTGTGGCGTTCACCTACCGCAAGGACTGGTTCGCGCGCCCCGACTTGCGCGCCGAGTTCAAGCAGAAGAACGGGCGCGAACTGGCCCCGCCCAAGACCTGGGACGAGTTCAAGCAGATCGGCCAGTTCTTCCAGAACCGCACGATCGACGGCAAGAAGGTCTACGGCGCGGCGCTCTACACCGAGCGCGGCTCCGAG
>NZ_JADMJX010000400.1 GCF_018780185.1 Rhizobacter sp. | reverse complement strand
CCGAGCAGCGCAGAGCAGTCGCCCCTAGGGCGACCGGCGAGCAGGGTCGCCTTTTCTTTGGTGACTTTCTTTTGGCGAAGCAAAAGAAAGTTACTGCCCTGTCGGGGGCACATCCCGACGCGGTCTCACGCAGTGGGGAGAACCGACCACGCGAAGCGGCACCATCCTGGATTCCCGCCTGCGCGGGAATGACGGAGGCCAATGCCAAAGAAGGCGACAACATCACCGCCCCAACATCGGCAGGTTCAACCCCTGCTCCCGCGCACACGCCACCGCCTCGTCATACCCCGCATCCGCATGCCGCATCACCCCCGTGCCAGGGTCGTTCCACAGCACCCGCTCCAGCCGCTTGTCCGCTGCAGCCGACCCATCACAAACAATCACCACCCCCGCATGCTGCGAGTACCCCATGCCCACCCCCCCACCGTGGTGCAGCGACACCCAGGTCGCGCCCCCAGCGGTGTTCAGCAAGGCATTCAACATCGGCCAATCAGAGACAGCATCCGACCCATCCCGCATCGCCTCGGTCTCCCGGTTCGGTGACGCCACCGAACCGCTGTCCAGGTGATCGCGGCCAATCACGATCGGCGCTTTCAACTCACCCGAACGCACCATCTCGTTGAACGCCAGGCCCGCACGGTGCCGGTCGCCCAGGCCGATCCAGCAGATGCGCGCCGGCAGCCCCTGGAAGGCAATGCGTTCACCCGCCATGTCGAGCCAGCGGTGCAGATGCGCATCGGCCGGAAACAGCTCCTTCATCTTGGCGTCGGTCTTGCGGATGTCCTCCGGGTCGCCCGACAGCGCCACCCAGCGAAACGGCCCCTTGCCGCGGCAGAACAGCGGGCGGATGTAGGCCGGCACAAAACCGGGGAAGGCAAACGCGTTCTTCACGCCCTGGTCGAACGCCACCTGGCGGATGTTGTTGCCGTAGTCGACCGTGGGTACACCCAGGGCCTGGAAGTCGAGCATGGCTTGAACGTGCACCGCGCAGCTGCGTGCCGCAGCGTCGCGCAGGCCGGCATGCTGCGATGCATCGGCTTGCGCGGCACGCCAGGCTTCGAGCGTCCAGCCCAGGGGCAAGTAGCCGTTCACCAGGTCGTGGGCCGAGGTCTGGTCGGTCACCAGGTCGGGCCGCAGGCCACCGGCTTGCGCGCGGCGCACCAGCTCGGGCAGCAGCTCGGCCGCGTTGCCGTGCAGGCCGATGGACACCGCCTTCTTCTCCTTCGCGTAGCGGGCCAGGCGGGCCAGCGCGTCGTCGATGTCGGTGGCCTGCTCATCGAGATAACGCGTCTTCAGGCGGAAGTCGATGCGCGACTGCTGGCACTCGATGTTGAGCGACGAGGCCCCCGCAAAACTCGCTGCCAGCGGCTGCGCACCGCCCATGCCACCGAGCCCGGCGGTCAGGATCCACTTGCCGGCAAGGCTGCCACCAAAATGTTGGCGCCCGGCCTCGACGAAAGTTTCGTAGGTGCCCTGCACGATGCCCTGGCTGCCGATGTAGATCCAGGAGCCAGCGGTCATCTGGCCGTACATCATCAGGCCCTTGCGGTCGAGCTCGTGAAAGTGCTCCCAGGTCGACCACTTGGGCACGAGGTTGGAGTTGGCGATCAGCACCCGCGGCGCATCGGCATGGGTGCGAAACACGCCCACCGGCTTGCCCGACTGCACCAGCAGGGTTTCGTCTTCGCCGAGCTTTTTCAGCGCCGAAAGAATCGCCTCGAAGCAGTCCCAGTTGCGCGCGGCCTTGCCGATGCCGCCGTAGACCACCAGCGCGTCGGGGTTTTCGGCCACCTCGGGGTCGAGGTTGTTCTGGATCATGCGGTAGGCCGCTTCGATCAGCCAGTTCTTGCAGCTGAGCTGGGTGCCGCGCGGTGCACGCACCGGGTGCGGCTGGGCGATGTGATGAGCGGTGGACAAGTCGGTCATGGCGGCCTCGCAAAAACAATCTGGCAAGCCGCGACTCTACTTGTCTAGTCAAGTCTAGGCAACTAAGATCCGCCGCATGGATTTAGCCACCCGAGAACGCGCACCCCACCCTGAAGCGCCCGCCGCCCCATACGCACGCGTCAAGCAGTTCCTGAAAGAAGGACTCAGCCACGGGCGCTGGGCGCCGGGGGCGTTGATGCCCTCCGAGGCCGAGCTGGTGGCACGCTTCGGCGTGAGCCGCATGACGGTCACGCGCGCGCTGCGCGAGCTGCTGGCCGAAGGCCTGGTGACGCGGGTGCAGGGGGTGGGCACGTTTGCGGCGCACTTGTCGAAGGTGTCGTCCACGCTCACCATTCGCGACCTGCACGACGAGATCGCCGAGCGTGGCCACCGGCACCACGCCGAGGTGCACACCGCCCGCCAGGAGCGCGCCAGCGCCGAGCTGGCGCTGCAGCTCGGCCTGAACAGCGGCGATGCGGTCTTCCACACGCTGATCGTGCACTTCGAGAACGGCGTGCCGCTGCAGTGCGAAGACCGCTACGTGAACCCGGCCTGCGCGCCCGACTACCTGAGCGTCGACTTCACCCAGACCACGCCCACCCACTACCTGCTGCAGGTGGCGCCGCTGTGGGAGGCGCAGTTTTCGATCGAGGCCAGCCAGGCCAGCGCGCAAGAGGCGCGGCTCTTGCGCATCGGCCTGGGCGAGCCCTGCCTCGTGCTGGTGCGCCGCACCATGAGCCGGGGTGTGCCCATCACGCTGGCGCGGCTGGTGCACCCCGGCTCGCGCTACCAGATCGACGGGCAGTTCAAGCCATGAGCCTGATCTGCATCTGCGCCGACGACGTCGCCCCCCAACCCTGGCGCAATGGCGGCGGCACCACGCGCGAGCTGCTGTGCTGGCCCGACGCGCAGCACTGGTCGGCGCGGGTCAGCGTGGCCGACATCACCCGCGACGGCCCCTTCTCGCCCTACCCCGGCCTCGCGCGCTGGTTTGCGGTGATCGAGGGCGCTGGCGTGCTGCTCCGCTTTGGCCGCGTGCCGCGATGGGTCGAGGTCGATGACTCGCCCTTTCGCTTCGATGGCGCCGCCGCGCCTGCCTGCCAGCTGATCGACGGCCCGACGCGCGACCTCAACCTGATGCTGCGCGAGGGCCAGGGCCTGATGTGCAACGTGGTGGGCGGCGTCGACTGGCGCGCCCGCTTCAGCCTGCGCGGCCTGTACACCGCCGGCAGCGGGCGCTGGCTGAGCGATAGCCGCGAACGCCGCCTGGCCGCCCACACGCTGATCTGGTCGGACAGCGATGCAAGCGCCGTCTGGCGCTTCGAGCCTGAAGACCCGCGCACGCGCGCCTGGTGGATGGGTTTCACGCCGGAGACATCGCCATGAGCGCCGTCAGCCTGTGGCGTAACGCCCGCCTCGCCACGCTGGCGGGTGACATGCCGTGGGGCCTGGTCGACAACGGCGCACTGGTGGTCGAGGGTGAGCGCATCGTGTGGGCCGGAGCGGACGACCGCATCCCCGCCGATTACCTGCGCCGCGCCAGCGCCGAGCATCAGCTGGCCGGCACGCTGGTCACGCCTGGCCTGGTCGACTGCCACACCCACCTCGTCTATGGCGGGCAACGCGCGCACGAGTTCGAGCAGCGGCTGCTGGGTGCGAGCTACGAAGACATCGCCCGCGCCGGTGGTGGCATCCGCTCCACCGTGGCGGCCACACGCTCGGCGAGCGACGAGTCGCTGTACCAGTCGGCCCGGCAGCGCGCGCTGGCGCTGATGGCCGAGGGCGTGACCACACTCGAAGCCAAGTCGGGCTACGGCCTGAGCCTGCACGATGAAGCGCGCTGCCTCGCCGTCGTGCGCCGCCTCGGCCGTGAGCTCCCGCTCAGCACGCGCAGCACCTGCTTGGCTGCGCATGCGCTGCCGCCCGAGTTCGAGGGCCGCGCCGACGACTACATCAGCGCCGTGTGCGCCTGGCTGCCCGAGCTGCACGCACAAGGCCTGGTCGACGCGGTCGACGCTTTCTGCGAGCGCATCGGCTTCACGCCGGCGCAGACGCGCCGCGTGTTCGAGGCCGCGCGCGCGCTCGGCCTGCCGGTCAAGCTGCATGCCGAACAGCTCAGCGACCAGGGCGGCGCCGCGCTTGCCGCCGAGTTCAAGGCCTTGTCGTGCGACCACCTCGAGCACCTGAGCGACGCCGGCGTTCGCGCCATGGCGGCCTCGGGCACCGTGGCCGTGCTGCTGCCCGGTGCGTATTACTTCCTGCGCGAAACCAAGCTCCCGCCGCTGGCCGCCTTGCGTGCGGCCGGCGTGCCGCTGGCGCTGTCGACCGACCACAACCCCGGCACCTCGCCCACGCTGTCTTTGCTGCTGATGATCAACATGGCCTGCACCCTCTTTCGCCTCACGCCCGAAGAAGCCGTGCGTGGCGCCACGCAGCACGGTGCACGCGCGCTCGGGCTGGCCGACCGCGGCACCCTCGCCGCTGGCCAGCGGGCCGACTTCGTGGTGTGGGCGCTGGATCACCCGAACGAGCTCGCCTACTGGTTCGGCCACAACCCCTGCCGGCGCGTCGTGGTCGCGGGCGAGGAGCGGGCATGAGTGACGCTGTGTTCACCTTGCACCGGGGCCGCCGGCCGCTGCTGGTGAGCGTGCCACACGCCGGCACCGTGATCCCCGCCGACCAGCGGCCGCGCTACGTGCCGCGCGCGCTGGCCGTCGAAGACACCGACTGGTTCATGGAAGAGGTCTACGGCTTCGTGCGCGAGCTCGGCGCGAGCCTGCTGGTGCCGCGCCATTCGCGCTACCTGATCGACCTCAACCGCCCGCCCGAGAACCTGCCGATGTACCCCGGTGTCAACAACACCGAGCTCTGCCCCACACGCTTCTTCAGCGGCGACGCGCTGTACCGCGAAGGCCAGGCACCTGACGACACCGAGATCGCGCGCCGTCTGCAAACCTACTGGCAGCCCTACCACCGGGCTTTGCAGGCCGAGCTGGCGCGGCTGAAAGCCGAGCATGGCCACGCGCTGCTGTTCGACGGCCACAGCATCAAGTCGCAGCTGCCCTGGTTGTTCGACGGTCAGTTGCCCGACATCAACCTCGGCACGGTCAACGGCGCCAGTTGCGCGCCCAGCCTGCGCGCCGCCTTGAGTGACGTGCTGGCCGCCCAGACCCAGTTCACCCACGTCGTCGACGGCCGCTTCAAGGGCGGCTACATCACACGCCGCTACGGTCAACCGGCGCAAGGTATGCACGCTGTGCAGCTGGAAAAGTGCTGGCGCTGCTACATGGAAGAAGCGCCTCCCTTTGGTCTGGACGCATCGCGGCTGAGCCACTTGCAGCCGGTGCTGCGCACCTTGGTGACGACGATGCTCGACTGGAAACCCGATGCCTGAAACCCTGTTGTGGGCACCGCGCGCCTGGGTGAGCGGCGGCTGGCAAGACGCCGTGCTGCTGCGCGTGGGCGCCAACGGTTGCTGGGCCGAGGTGAGCCCCGGCGTGCACACGCCGCCCCCCGGTGCCACCGTACTCGCCGGGCCCGCCCTGCCTGGCCTGGTCAACGCCCACAGCCACGCCTTTCAGCGCGCCTTTGCCGGCCTGGCCGAGCGCCGCGAGAGCGAGACCGACAACTTCTGGTCGTGGCGCGACCGCATGTACGGCGTGGCCTTGCGCATCACGCCCGAGCAGCTGCGCGCGGTGGCGGCGCAGCTCTACGTGGAGTTGCTGCGAGGCGGCTACACGCAGGTCTGCGAGTTCCACTACCTGCAGCACGCGCAAGACGGCCAGCCCTACGCCGACCCGGCCACGCTGAGCTGGTCGCTGGCCGACGCCGCGGCCGATGCCGGCATCGGCCTCACCGTGCTGCCGGTGCTGTATGAACGTGCCGGCTTCCAGCAGCCCGCCTTGCGTGCCGACCAGCGCCGCTTTGCCACCACCCCCGCGCAGGTGCTGGCCTTGCAGCGGCGCATCGCCGCTGCCGGAAGGCCGCGGGTCAATGCCGGCGTCGCCGTGCATTCGCTGCGCGCCGCGTCGCACGAGGGCATCGACACGTTGATGCGCGGCGTTGATCACGATGACCTGCCCATCCACATCCACATGGCCGAGCAGACGCAGGAAGTCGACGACTGCGTGGCCGCCACCGGCGCGCGGCCCATCGAGTGGCTGTGCCGCGAGTGGCGGCCCGATGCGCGCTGGCAGCTGGTGCACGCCACGCACGCCACCCCGGGCGAGATTGACGCGGTTGCCGCCAGCGGCGCCGGCATCGTGCTGTGCCCCAGCACCGAGGCCAACCTCGGCGACGGCCTGCCCGACCTGCCGCGCTGGCTGGGCGCGCAGGTGCCCATCGCCATCGGCTCCGACAGCCAGGTCGCGCGCCACTGGGCTGAAGAGCTGCGCTGGCTCGAATACGGCCAGCGCCTGCTGCGACAGGAGCGCAACGTGGCGGCCGCGCCGCAGCGCGGCGAGCCGTCGACCGCGGCACGCTTGTTCAATGCCGCGCTGGCCGGTGGCGCGCGCAGCGCCGGCCAGGCGCTGTGGGGCCTGGTGGCCGGTGCACGCGCCGACCTGCTGGTGCTCGACCCGCAAGCCCCCGGCCTGCTCGGCGTGGCGCTGTCGCACACGCTCGACGCCTGGGTGTTCGCCACCGATGCATCGCGTTTGCAGGCGGTCTATGTGGCGGGGCACTGTGTGCTGAGCGAAGGCCGGCATGCGAACGAGGCCCACATCGCCCAGCACTACGGCGAGGCGATGGCGGCGGTGTGAACGGGGGCCGCGCAGCGGGTCAACCCTGGGGGCTTTCGGTCATCGACCCGCAGTAGGCCTGCATGTGCTCGGGCAGGTCTTCGGGGCAGCGGCCGCATTGGCGGTTGCCGGGCACGGCATGGTCGATGAACTTCGGGTAGGGCAAGTTCAGCCCCGCCATGATCTGCTCGAACTCTTGCAACGAGCGCGCAAGGCCCAGGCGCGGGTTGCGTGCTTTCTCCTGGCCGATCGACGACACCCAGCGTTGCTGGTAGTCGTGCCCGGGGTAGACCAGTTGCTCGTCGGGCAATGAGAAAAGCTTGCCGGTGACGCTGCGGTACAGCTCGGCCGCGTTGCCGTTCTGGAAATCGGTGCGCCCACAGCCGTCGATCAGCAGCGCATCGCCGGTGAACACCCGCTGCCCCAGCACGTAGGCATGGTGGCTGTCGGTGTGGCCGGGGGTGTGCAGCGGCTGCAACACGATCTCGCCCCACTGCATTGGCTTGCCCTCTTCCACACCCAGGTCGGCGCAAGGCAGGCGGTCCATCGCCGGCGCGGCAATGCGGCAGCCGGTGCGCTCCTTCAGGTGCAGTGCGCCGGTGATGTGGTCGGCGTGGATGTGGGTGTCAACCGCGCAAGCGAGCGTCAGGCCCAGGGCCTGGATCGCAGCCAGATCACGCTCGAGGCTGTTGACCACCGGGTCGATCAGCAGCGCCTGGCCGGTGGTCTCGCAGCCGAGCAGGTAGGTGTAGGTGGACGACAGGGGCTCGAACAGCTGGCGAAAGATCATGGGCGCCTCGCAGTGTGTGTCGTTGCATTCTGACCAAGAACCCGGCCGGCGCACCCAGGTTCTGGCACGTGTCGTGCTAGTCATCTTGCATACAAGAAGGCATGCACTAGATGAGGGCGCCCCACGATGACTGAACCCAGAACCCTGGCCGAGCTGCAGCAAGCCCTGCGCGCAGGCACCATGACGGTGCGTCAGCTGATGCAGCGTTTTCTGGCCGAGCAGTCGCAGCAGGCCACGGAGGCCTGGATCTCGCTGCTGAGTGATGCGGCGCTGATGGCCCAGGCCGATGCCTGCGACGCGCGGCTGGCGAGCCTCGGCCCGGCGGTGTTCGACGCGCAGCCCTTGCTGGGCATCCCCTTCGGCGTCAAAGACAACATCGACGTCGCCGGCCTGCCCACCACCGCGGCCTGCAAGAGCTTCGCCACCGGTGCCGCGACAGCGCACGCCACGGTGGTGCGCAAGCTGGTCGATGCAGGTGCCATTCCGGTCGGCAAGACCAACCTCGACCAGTTCGCCACCGGCCTGGTGGGCACGCGTTCGCCTTACGGCGCGGTGCCCAACAGCTTCGATGCGACCCGCGTGAGCGGTGGCTCCAGCTCAGGCTCGGCTTATGTGGTGGCGATGGGCCAGGTGCCGTTCGCGTTGGGCACCGACACCGCCGGCTCGGGTCGCGTGCCGGCGGGTTTCAACAACCTCGTCGGCCTCAAGCCCACACCAGGGCGCGTGGGCGCCGGCGGGCTGCTGCCGGCTTGTCGCAGCATCGACTGCGTGTCGGTGCTGGCGCTCACCGTCGATGACGCGGCGCGCGTGCTCGCCGTGATCGAAGGGCCCGATGCGAGCGACGCCTACAGCCAGTTCGAGCCCGGCCCGGCGCGCTTGAAGCCGGTGTTGCGGGTGGGCATTCCGTCGCGGCCGGTGTTCAGCGGCCCGCAGAGCGAAGGCGGCTACCGCGCGATGTTTGCCAAGGCCGCTGCCCACGTGCAGGCGCTCGGCCACGAGGTGGTGCCGCTCGACTTCTCGCCGCTGCACGCCACCGCCGAGCTGCTCTACGGTGGGCCGTGGGTGGCCGAGCGCCACGCGGTGGTGCAAAAACTGCTCGACCAGAACCCGCAGGCCTTCGACCCGTCGGTGCGCAGCATCATCGAAAGCGCCCGCAGCTTCAGCGCCACCGATGCGTTTCGTGGCCTCTACAAGCTGCGCAGCGCGCAGCGCGACACAAAAGCCATCTGGCAACAGGTCGACGTGCTGATGACGCCCACCGCACCCGGCCACCCGACCCTGGCCGAGGTGGCGGCCGACCCGCTCGGCGCCAACGGGCAACTCGGCGCGTACACCAACTTCGTCAACCTGCTGGGCTGGTGCGCGCTCGCCTTGCCCTTCGGCTTCACCGACGGCGGCCTGCCCTTCGGTGTGACCTTCATCGCACCCGGCGGTTACGACACCGCGTTGGCGCACTTCGGTGCCAGCTGGCAGGCCCAGCTTGACCTGCCGCTGGGCGCGCTCGGCCGCCAAGGCGGCATCAGCCCCGTGCTCACCCGTGCACCGGCCGCTGCACTCACCCTGCCGATCGCGGTGGTGGGCGCGCACCTGAGCGGCCTGCCGCTCAACGGCCAACTCGTCGAGCGCGGTGCACGCTTGCGTGAAGCCACCACCACCGCGCCGCAGTACCGCTTCTTCGCGCTGCCCGGCACCCAACCGCCCAAACCGGGGCTGCTGCGCGTGGCCAGTGGCGGCGCCGCGATTGCCGTCGAAGTGTGGGACGTGCCGCTCGCCGCCCTTGGCTCCTTTCTTGCACTGATTCCTGCACCTCTGGGCCTGGGCAGCGTGACGCTGGCAGACGGCAGCTCGGTGCACGGTTTCATCTGCGAAGCATTGGCGTTGGAAGGCGCCACCGACATCACCTCGTTCGGCGGCTGGCGGGCTTATCTCGCCTCGCTGCAGCCGCCTCGCTGAACACCTGACACCCATCCCCTTGATCCCACTTTTCACCCGGAGACCTTTCACATGAGTACCGACAAGACCTTGAACCTTCGCCGACGCACCCTGGTCACCGCGGGCGCCGCGCTGGCCCTGGGCGCACCGGCCGTGCTGCGCGCCCAGACGGGCCCGAAGATCCGCATCGGCTACTGGCCGATCGCGGCCGGCCTGCCCTTCTACTCGGCGATCGAACTCGGCTACTTCAAGGAAGCCGGCCTCGACGTCGAGCCACTCAAGTTCGCCGGCGCCCAGCAGGTGATGGAAGCGGTGCTCTCAGGCCGCGCCGACGGCACGGCCAATGGCACCGGATCGGCCAACATCGCCATCGGCGAGATCGCCCAACCCGGCACCTTCAAGATCTTCT
>NZ_JADMJX010000325.1 GCF_018780185.1 Rhizobacter sp. | reverse complement strand
AGGACACGGTCGACACCACCCCCAATTGCGGCAACATGCTCGCCGCCGTGGTGCCGTTTGCGCTGGAAACTGGCTTGCTGAACGCGCAAGGCGAGACCACCACACTGCGCGTGCTCACGCTCAACACCGACATGCAGTGCGACATCACCGTGCAAACGCCCGGCGGCCAGATCAGCTACGAGGGCGACGCGCGCATCGACAGCGTGCCCGGCACCTCGGCGCCGATCAAGATCAACTTCCTCGACACGGCCGGCTCGGTGGCGCCGGGTCTCTTGCCCACCGGCAAGGTGCGCGATGCCATCGACGTGCCCGCACGAGATGGTGAACCAGGGTTCACCGTGGAGGTCACCTGCATCGACAACGGCATGCCCCTCGTGATGTTCAAGGCGAGCGACGTGGGCCGCACCGGCTACGAGACGGTGGAGCAGATGAACGCCGACACCGAGTTGAAGGCACGCATCGAGCGGCTGCGCATCGCCGCCGGCCACGCGATGAAGCTCGGTGACGTGACGAGCAAGCCCTACCCCAAGATGACCTTGATCTCGGCGCCGCGCCATGGTGGCAGCCTGAACACGCGCAGCTTCATCCCGCACGTGTGCCACGACTCGATCGGTGTGCTGGCCGCGGTGACGGTGGGCACGGCCTGCGTGCTCGACGGCTCGGTCACGCAGGGCATTGCGGTGGTGCCGCCTGGCAACGCGAAGACGATCTCGGTCGAGCACCCGACCGGCGAGTTCAGCGTGGCGCTGGAGATCGACCCGACCAACCCGCAGAACGTGCTGAGCGCGGCCCTGCTGCGCACCGCACGGCTGATCATGCGCGGCGAGGTGATGGTGCCCGCTGCGCTGTACCGCTCCAAGAACCATGCGCACGCCACGACCCGAACGGTCTTCACATGAGAACGAACACATGAGCCTGATCATCGACGTCCACGGCCACTACACCACCGCACCGAAGGCGCTGGAAGATTGGCGCAACCGCCAGATCGCCGGGATCAAGGACCCGGCGGCCATGCCGAAGGTCAGCGAGCTGAAGATCAGCGACGACGAGCTGCGTGAGTCGATCATCAACAACCAGCTGAAGAAGATGCAGGAGCGCGGCAGCGACCTCACCGTCTTCTCGCCACGCGCGAGCTTCATGGCGCACCACATCGGTGACTTCAATGTCTCGTCGACCTGGGCCGCCATCTGCAACGAGCTCTGCTACCGCGTGAGCCAGCTCTTTCCCGACAACTTCATCCCCGCAGCGATGCTGCCGCAGTCGCCGGGTGTCGACCCGAAGACCTGCATCCCCGAGCTGGAGAAGTGCGTCAAGGAATACGGCAACGTCGGCATCAACCTGAACCCCGACCCCTCGGGCGGCCACTGGACCTCGCCGCCCTTGAGCGACCGTGCGTGGTACCCCCTCTACGAGAAGATGGTCGAACACGACATCCCCGCGATGATCCACGTGAGCACCAGCTGCAACGCGTGTTTCCACACCACCGGCGCGCACTACCTGAATGCCGACACCACCGCCTTCATGCAGTGCCTGACCAGCGACCTGTTCAAGGACTTCCCCACGCTCAAGTTCCTGATCCCGCACGGCGGCGGCGCGGTGCCTTACCACTGGGGCCGCTTCCGTGGCCTGGCGCAGGAGCTGAAGAAGCCGCTGCTGAAAGACCATCTGCTGAACAACATCTTCTTCGACACCTGCGTCTACCACCAGCCGGGCATCGATTTGCTGACCAAGGTGATCCCGGTCGAGAACATCTTGTTCGCCAGCGAAATGATCGGCGCGGTGCGCGGCATCGACCCCGAGACCGGCAACTACTACGACGACACCAAGCGCTACATCGAGGCCTCGACGATTCTCTCGGCCGACGACAAGCACAAGGTCTACGAAGCGAACGCCCGGCGCGTGTTCCCGCGCCTCGACGCAGCATTGAAGAAAAAGGGGAAGTGAGATGTACGAGCTCGGCGTTTGTTACCGCAACATCCAGCGCGCCGATGGCGCCGTGGCCGACAAGATGGCCGCGCTCGGCAGCGCCACGGTGCACGAGGCGATGGGCCGCGTCGGCCTGTTGAAGCCCTACATGCGGCCGATCTATCCTGGCACGCAGGTGTCGGGCACGGCCATCACCGTGCTGCTGCAGCCGGGCGACAACTGGATGATGCATGTGGCCGCCGAGCAGATCAAACCGGGTGACATCGTGGTGGCCGCCGTCACCGCCGACTGCACCGATGGCTACTTCGGCGACCTGCTCGCGACCAGCTTCATGGCCCGCGGCGCACGCGCCTTGGTCATCGACGCCGGTGTGCGCGACGTGAAGACGCTGCAGCAGATGGGCTTCCCGGTGTGGAGCAAGGCCATCAGCAGCAAGGGCACCATCAAGGCGACGCTCGGGTCGGTCAACATCCCGGTGGTGTGCGCCGGCATGCTGGTGACCCCCGGCGACGTGATCGTGGCCGACGACGACGGCATCGTCTGCGTGCCGCGCGCCATCGCCGCCAAGACGCTGGAGGCAGCGACGGCACGCGAAGCCTTCGAAGGCGAGAAGCGCGCCAAGCTGGCCTCGGGCATCTTGGGCCTGGACATGTACAAGATGCGCGAGCCGCTCGAAAAGGCAGGACTGAGGTACATCGACTGAAGGACATGGCCCCCCAGTCGCTTCGCTCCTGCCCCCAAGGGGCGCCGCCCATCGGACCAGCAAAGCTGGATCCAAGGGCGTAGCTTGATCAATGCTGCACTTGCTCGCTGAGGAGATACAGATGAACACCGACTCGAAACAATGGCACATCGGCCTCGTCGGCTACGGCGAGGTCGGTCGCATCCTGGCCGAAGACATGCGTGCGCAGGGTGTGAAGGTCAGCGCGCATGACCTGAAGCTCGGCACCGAAGCCGGCTCACCGCTGCGCCAGCACGCGGCCGTGCACGGCGTGACCTTGTTCGAGTCGCATGCCGAACTTGCGGAACAGGCCGACTTCATCATCAGTGCCGTCACCGCCAGCCAGACCGTGCCCGTGGCCCAGGCGTGTGCCCCGGCGATCCGTCCAAGCGCCTACTTTCTCGACTTCAACTCGGCCTCGCCCGGCGCCAAGATCCGCGCGGCCGACATCGTCACGCGCAATGGCGGGCGTTATGTCGAAGGCGCGGTGATGACCTCCGTCCCGCCCTACCGCATCAAGGTGCCGCTGCTGCTGGGCGGGCCCGAGGCGGCCGCGCTGATGCCGCTCATCAACGCCCTTGGCTTCGCCAGCCGGGTCACGAGCGACAAGCTCGGCGTGGCCTCGGCCACCAAGATGTGCCGCAGCGTGATGATCAAGGGGCTCGAAGCCATGGTGATCGAGAGCTTCACCACCGCGCGTGCCTACGGCGTCGAAGACGCGGTGATCGCCTCGCTGCGAGAGACCTTCCCCGGCATCGACTGGGAGCAACAGGGTGCCTACTTCTTCCAGCGCGTGATCGAGCACGGCCGCCGCCGCAGCGAAGAAGTGCGCGAGGTGGCGCAAACGGTGCGCGAAGCCGGCCTGGAGCCCTGGTCGGCCAGCGGCACCGCCGAGCGTCAGGCCTGGGTGGCCGACCTCGCCGACGCGGGGCTCTTCGGCCCCAAGGGCACGCCGCAGTTCGCGCGCAGCCCCGACTGGCGCATCGAAGCCGACCGCATCCTGGCGCAGTTCAAGCCCCTCGACTGAACACAGCGTTCTCTACCCAAGGTACCGAATGGAATTCACCAAGACCCCCGACTGGCTCGACTGGTACGCCGGCCCGTCGAAACCGCGCTTCAAGCTGCCGCCCGGCAGCGTCGACGCGCATTGCCACGTGTTCGGCCCTGGCGCCGAGTTTCCGTATGCCGCCGAGCGCAAGTACACGCCGTGTGATGCGTCGAAGCAGCAGCTCTACGCGCTGCGCGACCACCTGGGCTTCGAGCGCAACGTGGTGGTGCAAGCCACCTGCCATGGGGTCGACAACCGAGCGATGGTCGATGCGCTGCGCCACTCGAACGGCAAGGCGCGCGGCATCGCCACGGTCAAGCGCACGGTCTCCGACCATGAGTTGCAAGGCATGCACCACGCCGGCGTGCGCGGCGTGCGCTTCAACTTCGTCAAGCGCCTGGTCGACTTCACGCCCAAAGACGAGCTGATGGAGATCGCGTCGCGCATCGCCCCGCTGGGCTGGCATGTGGTGATCTATTTCGAAGCGGTCGACCTGCCCGAGCTGTGGGACTTCTTCACCGCGCTGCCCACCACCATCGTGGTCGACCACATGGGCCGGCCCGATGTGACGAAGCCCGTCGACGGCCCCGAATTCGAGCTGTTCGTGAAGTTCATGCGCGACTACCCCAATGTGTGGAGCAAGGTCAGTTGCCCCGAGCGCCTGAGCGTGAGCGGCCCACCCGCGCTGAACGGCGAACAGCACCCTTACCGCGACGTGATCCCGTTCGCGCGCCGCATCGTCGAGACTTTTCCCGACCGGGTGCTGTGGGGAACCGACTGGCCGCACCCGAACCTCAAGAATCACATGCCCGACGACGGGCTGCTGGTCGATTTCATCCCGCACATCGCGACCACCGTCGAGCTGCAGAAGAAGCTGCTTGTCACCAACCCGATGCGCCTCTACTGGCCGGAGGAAACCTGAATGCCCCTCGACAAACCCTATCTCGACGTGCCCGGCACGACCATCTTCGACGCGGAGCAGTCGCGCAAGGGCTACCACCTGAACCAGTTCTGCATGTCGCTGATGAAGGCCGCCAACCGCGAGCGCTTCAAGGCGAATGAACGTGCCTACCTCGACGAGTGGCCGATGAGCGAAGCGCAAAAGCAGGCTGTGCTCGCGCGCGACCTCAACCGCTGCATTGCACTCGGCGGCAACATCTACTTCCTGGCCAAGATCGGCGCCACCGACGGCAAGAGTTTCCAACAGATGGCCGGCAGCATGACCGGCATGACCGAAGACGAATACCGCAACATGATGATCGGCGGTGGCCGCTCGATCGAAGGCAATCGGCGTGTCGGCGAAGACGGCGATGCGCAGGCGCACCGCCAGCCACAAGGCCACGGCGCCAACACCCCCAAGAGCAACTGACATGGCCCAACTCACCGCATCCGTCTACACCTCGCACGTGCCCGCCATCGGCGCGGCCATCGACCACGGCAAGACCACCGAGCCCTACTGGCAGCCGGTGTTCAAGGGCTACGACTTCTCCAAGCAGTGGATGAAGGACAACACGCCCGACGTGATCTTCCTCGTCTACAACGACCACGCCACGGCCTTCAGCCTGGAGATGATCCCGACCTTCGCCATCGGTTGCGCGGCCGAGTTCCAGCCGGCCGACGAAGGCTACGGCGCGCGCCCGGTGCCGACCGTGATCGGGCACCCTGAGCTGGCCTCGCACATTGCGCATTCGGTGATTCAAGACGACTTCGACCTCACCATCGTCAACAAGATGGACGTGGACCACGGGCTCACCGTGCCGCTGTCGCTGATGTGTGGCCAGCCGCAAGCCTGGCCTTGCCCGGTGATCCCGTTTGCCGTCAACGTGGTGCAGTACCCGGTGCCCTCGGGCCAGCGTTGCTACAACCTCGGCAAGGCCATCGGCCGCGCGATCGCGAGCTTTGATGCGCCGCTGAAGGTGCAGATCTGGGGCACGGGTGGCATGAGCCACCAGCTGCAGGGGCCGCGCGCCGGCTTGATCAACAAGGAGTTTGACAACAACTTCCTCGACCGCCTGATCGCCGACCCCGAGGGCCTGGCCAAGGTGCCGCACATCGACTACGTGCGCGAGGCCGGGTCGGAGGGCATCGAGCTCGTGATGTGGTTGATCGCCCGTGGCGCCATGAGTGCCAAGCCGCCGAAGGTGGTGCACCGCTTCTATCACGTGCCCGCGTCGAACACGGCGGTGGGCCACTTGATCCTGGAGAACCAAGCATGACGATCAAGGTTGCACTGGCGGGGGCCGGCGCTTTCGGCATCAAACACCTCGATGCCATCAAGCTGATCGATGGCGTGGAGGTGGTGTCGCTGATCAGCCGCGACCTCGCCAAGACAAAGGAAGTAGCCGACAAATACGGCATCGGCCACGTCACCACCGACCTCGCCGACAGCCTGGCGATCAAGGAGGTCGATGCGGTGATCCTGTGCACACCGACGCAGATGCACGCCGAGCAGTCGATCGCGTGCATGAAGGCCGGCAAGCATGTGCAGGTGGAGATCCCGCTGGCCGACAACTTGGCCGGCGCCGAAGCCGTGGTCGCACTGCAGAAGCAGACCGGCCTGGTCGCGATGTGCGGCCACACGCGCCGCTTCAACCCCAGCCACCAGCTGGTGCACAAGAAGATCGTGGCCGGCGAGTTCAACATCCAGCAGATGGATGTGCAGACGTATTTCTTCCGCCGCACCAACATGAATGCGCTGGGCCAGGCGCGCTCGTGGACCGATCACCTGCTGTGGCACCACGCGGCGCACACCGTCGACTTGTTCGCTTACCAGACCGGTGGCGAGATCGTTCAAGCCAACGCGATCCAGGGCCCCATCCACCCGACGCTGGGCATCGCGATGGACATGAGCATCCAGCTGAAGAGCAGCACCGGCGCGATCTGCACCTTGAGCCTGAGCTTCAACAACGACGGGCCGCTCGGCACGTTCTTCCGCTACATCGGCGACACGGCGACCTACATCGCGCGCTACGACGACCTCTTCAATGGCAAGGAAGAGAAGCTCGACGTCAGCAAGGGCTACGTGTCGATGAACGGCATCGAGCTGCAAGACCGCGAGTTCTTTGCGGCCATCCGCGACAAGCGTGAACCGAATGCGAGTGTGGCGAGTGTGCTGCCGTGTTACCGGGTCTTGCACAAGCTGGAGCAGCAGCTCAATTAAGCTCTCGTCATTCCCGCGAAGGCGGGAATCCAGCATCGACGCACATCGTGGATTCCCGCCTTCGCGGGAATGACAGCAAGGCTTGATTCACATGCAACAACGCACCCTCGGCCCGCTCCAGGTTTCCGCCATCGGCCTCGGGTGCATGAACCTCAGCCATGCCTACGGCACCCCGCCGTCGCGCGAGGCCGCCGAGGCCCTGCTGCTGAATGCCCTCGACAGCGGCGTCACCCTGTTCGACACCGCCGCGCTCTACGGCTTCGGGTTGAATGAAACCCTCGTCGGCGAGGTGCTCTCACCTCACCGCAAGAAGTTCACCCTGGCCAGCAAGGGCGGCCTGCACGGCAACGCCGAAGGCAAGCGTGTGCTCGACGGTCGGCCCGAGTCGCTCAAGGCAAGCTGTGAGCTCAGCCTGAAACGCCTGCGCACCGAGGTCATCGACCTCTTCTACCTGCACCGTTGGGACAAGCGGGTGCCGATCGAAGACAGCGTGGGCGCGATGAGCGACCTGGTGCGCGAAGGCAAGGTGCAAACCATCGGCCTGTCGGAGGTGTCGGCCGCCACCTTGCGCCGCGCGCACGCGGTGCACCCCATCACCGCCTTGCAGACCGAGTACTCGCTGTGGACCCGCAACCCCGAGATCGCGGTGCTCGACGCCTGCCGCGAGCTGGGCACCGCCTTCGTGGCCTTCAGCCCATTGGGGCGCGGTTTCCTGTGCGGTGAGCTGCGCGACCTGTCCACCCTGGGCACACACGACCTGCGCCGCGGCATGCCGCGCTTCCAGCCCGACAACTACGCTGCCAACCTGAAGTTGCTCGACGGCCTGAGCGCGATCGCCCGCGAACACGGCTGCACGCTGCCGCAGCTGGCGCTGGCGTGGTTGCTGGCGAAGGCGCCGCACATCATCCCGATCCCCGGCACACGCAGCATCGCCCACCTGCAAGACGACCTGGGCGCGGTGAACGTGACGCTCGACGCGACCACGATGCAGCGGCTCGACGCCTTGATCAACCGCCACACCGTCACCGGCCCGCGTTACGACGCTGCCGCGCAAGCCGGCGTCGACACCGAAGAGTTCTGATGGCCGCCACCCGCGTGCTCTTGCCCGGCTTGCTGTGCGACCGCGCGGTGTGGCAAGCGCAGATCGATGCGATCGGCCCCTGCCACGTGGCCGACTACGCGGCTCTCGACTCCCTGCCAGCCATGGCCGCACACGTGCTGGCCACGGCGCCCGCCGGGCCGCTCGCGGTGGCCGGCCACTCGATGGGCGGGCGGGTGGCCTTCGAGATGTGGCGGCAGGCGCCCGAGCGCATCGAGCGCCTGGCCTTGCTCGACACCTCGTACCACCCGCTGGACGAGGGCGAGGCGGGCGAGGCCGAACGCGCCGGCCGGATGAGCCTGCTCGCCACCGCCCGCCGCGACGGCATGCGCACCATGGCGCGCGAGTGGGCGCCGGGCATGCTGCACCCGAGCCAGCAACACTCACCCGTGTTCGAAGCCGTGCTCGACATGTTCGAACGCAAGACACCCGACGTCTTTGCAGCGCAGATCAACGCGCTGCTCACGCGCCCCGACTGCACCGAGTTGCTGGCCACCATCCGCTGCCCCACCCTGCTGCTGTGCGGCCGCGATGACGCCTGGAGCCCGCCTGCGCGGCACGAGCACATGCAGCGCCACATCAGCGGCTCGCGCCTCGTGATCATCGAAACCTGCGGCCACATGAGCACGATGGAGCAGCCCGCGGCGGTGTCGAGCGCACTGACCGAGTGGCTGACATGGGCCACTTGATGCGGCCGCTGCAACGCCTCACAGCGGTGTCGATGCTGGCCGTGCTGGCCGCCTGCTCCACCACCCCGCGCGACGGCCCCGAGGCCAAGCCCCCGCCCAACCTCGACAAGGTGCCCGACGCGCAGCCGCAGATCGAGCCCATCCGCGACGGCGGCCCCAACAAGCCCTATGCCCTGGCCGGGCGCAGTTACACGCCGCTCACGGCAGACAAGCCGCTCACCGAGAAGGGCCTGGCCTCGTGGTACGGCAAGAAGTTCCACGGGCGGCGCACCGCCAGCGGCGAGATCTACAACATGTATGCGATGACGGCCGCGCACAAGACCATGCCGCTGCCGAGCTACGCGCGGGTGCGCAACCCCGCCAACGGGCGAGAGATCGTCGTGCGGGTCAACGACCGCGGGCCCTTCCACGCGGGGCGCGTGATCGACCTGAGCTACACCGCCGCGATGAAGCTCGGCGTGCTCAATGGCGTGGCGCCCGTGGAAGTGGAGCGCATCACGCACGAGCAGATCCGCAGCGGTGAGTGGCGCCAGGGTGGCAAGGCCGAGCCTCCGCCCGAGACGGTGGCGCCGGCGATCGAAGTCACGGCCCGCGCCGAGCCCACCCCGGCGCCACCGGCTGCCACCGCGGCCTCACCCGGCTTCTGGGTGCAGCTCGGCGCCTTCCGCCAGCGCGACGGGGCCGAGCAGTTCCAGCGCCAGGTGGCCGACGAGCTGGGCTGGCTGGCGTCGCTGCTGTCCGTCTTCAGCGAGCCGCAGTTGTTTCGCCTGCAGGCCGGGCCTTACGCCACACGCAGCGACGCGCAAGACGCTGCCGCGCGCATCCGCGAGGCCTTGAAGCTGGTGCCTGTGGTGGTCGAACGCCGCTGAGCGTCATTTGCTGCCATCTGGGACAGTTTGGCCATAAATAGCACGGGTAGCCTATTTTTGCGAAGTTTCGCGCCTTTGTTCAGGCCGCATTCAGCTCAAAAACGCTTATTTATACTCGATCTGTCGGCTTCGCCGCGCACATTCGTTCCGACAGGGAAAACACCGCTTTGGTTTTAGCACGCCAATGCGATATTTAGCTCCACGAGCTGGCTGACGCAAGCGCCCGACACAGGACGCACCCGCCACGCCGATCCCAAGCTCGATAACACGGAGGCTGTCATGGCCTCCACAACCAAAACGGAGACGTCGACA
>NZ_JADMJX010000246.1 GCF_018780185.1 Rhizobacter sp. | reverse complement strand
CAGGTTCTCTTCGCACTCGATGCCGATGCGGTCGGCATGCCGCAGCGAAAAGTTCTTCAAGGCATACAAGAGGGTGACCGCGAGGCCGGGCTTGGCGCGGCCCGACGCCACCAACCAGTCGGGCACGATGTCGCGCTGGACCATGTAGACCCGGCACGAGGTGGCCACCTTGAGCGCATGGGCCGTCAGGCACAAGAAGAGTGACGGTGTGAAGAGCACCACCAGCTCCGGGCGCTTCAGGCGGCCCGTGGCCAGTGCGGCCAGCAGGCGCAAGGCCAGCCAGGTGGAAACCAGCAATTCGGTCATGGCCCGCACGATGAGTCGGCTCGATTTGAGCCAGGGCGCGTAGGTGGCCCAGCGGTAGCTCTTGACCACCTCTTCGCTGCCCATGCCGGCGAGCTCAACCTGGTGGCCCCGGCGCACGAGTTCCCGCTGCAGCGAGTCGATCATGGCGCCGGTGGAGGTCAATGCCCCAGGCAGCGAGTCGCAGAGGAGGAGGATCGACTTGGTCGACATTCGGGGCGGTTTTGTGTGGGGTGTCGGGTTGATCACCAGGGGGCTCTGGCGGAGGCGCGGCGGCCGCGCAGGCTCAGACGTTTTTCTTCCAGACCAGGCGATTGATGTAGTCGGTGTAGCTGTGGATGATGCGCACCACCTTGTCTGACACGTTGGGCATGCTGTAGTCGTCTACCTGGCGCAGAAGGCGCTGCGGCCCGCGCGGCTGCGAGGCCAGGATGTCGAGCATCTGCATGATGCGTTGGGCGTCGAGCCCGGCCATCATCACCGAGGCTTCTTCCATCGCTTCGGGGCGCTCATGGGCCTCGCGCAGGTTGAGCGCAGGGAAGTTGAGGATGGACGACTCTTCCGAGATCGTGCCGCTGTCGGACAGCACCGCCGAGGCACTCTTCTGCAGCTTCACGTAGTCAAGAAAGCCCAGCGGCTTGAGCGGCTGGATCAAGGGGTGCAGCTTGACCGCGCTTGCTTCCAGCCGGTTGCGTGTGCGGGGGTGGGTCGACATGACAATCGGTTTGCCATGCTGGGCGGCCACCGTGTTGAGTGCGTTGACGAGCTTGTCGAACTGTACTGGCGCGTCGATGTTCTCTTCGCGGTGGGCGCTGACCACGAAGTACCCATGCTCGGTGAGGTTCAGGCGTTCGAGTGCGTCCGACTGGTCAATGCGCGGGCCGTAGTGGTTCAGCACCTCGAACATGGGGCTGCCGGTCTTGATCACGCGGTCGGAAGGCAGGCCTTCACGCAGCAGGTACTCGCGTGCAATGTCGCTGTAGGTGAGGTTGATGTCGGCGATGTGGTCGACGATGCGGCGGTTGGTTTCTTCCGGCACGCGCTGGTCGAAACAGCGGTTGCCGGCCTCCATGTGGAAGATCGGAACCTGGCGCCGTTTGGCCGGCAGCGCGGCGAGGCAGCTGTTGGTGTCGCCCAGCACGAGCAGCGCTTCCGGCTGCACGCTGGCCAGCACGCCGTCCATCAGGCTGATGATGCGGCCGATGGTCTCTGCCGCAGAGCCACCCGCGGCATTGAGAAAGTGGTCGGGCTTGCGTACGCCCAGCTCGTTGAAAAAGATCTCGTTCAGCTCGTAGTCGTAGTTCTGGCCGGTGTGCACGAGCACGTGCTCGCAGTGCTCGTCGAGCTTGGCCATCACCCGGGAGAGACGGATGATCTCGGGGCGCGTGCCCACGACCGTCATCACTTTCATCTTGTTCATGCTTGTACTTTGTGGGCGATGGTGTCGGGCCGCTCGCGGTCGAAGATCTCGTTGGCCCACAGCATGACGACCATCTCGTCGTGGCCGACGTTGGTGATGTCATGGGCCCAGCCGGGGATGGTTTCCACAACGACCGGAGCGTCGCCGCTCGTGTGCTGCTCGAAGACTTCGTCGGTCACGATGTGCCGGAAGCGGAACAGGGCCTGCCCCTTGAGCACGAGAAACTTCTCGGTCTTTGAGTGGTGGTAGTGCCCGCCGCGTGTCACGCCGGGGTGGGCGGTGAAATACGAGAACTGGCCCGAGTCGCGCGTCTTAAGCATCTCGACGAACACCCCGCGCGGGTCTTCGTGCTTGGTCAGCGGGTAGCTGAAGTGGTCGGTGGGGAAGTGGCTGATGTAGGTGGCATACAGCGCCCGGGTGAGCCCGGTTCCCACCGGCGGGCTGATCAGCGAGCTCCGGCTGGCTTCGAAGCCCTGCAACGTGTCGGCCAGCTCGCCGACGCTGGCGCGGTAGCGTGGGTTGACCTCGCGGTAGCCGCCCTCGGTCGGCGGAGCTTTCATCATGCTGATGAATTCATCCATGACGTCGTCGACATAGACGAGGTCGACCATCGCGGCCGGGTCGTTGATCTGTATCGGCAGGCCGCGCGCGATGTTGTGGCAGAAGGTGGCCACCGCCGAGTTGTAGTTGGGTCGGCACCATTTGCCAAACACGTTGGGCAGGCGGTAGATGTAGGTCGGCGAGTTGCACTCTGCAGCCAGGGCCAGCAGCGCGCCTTCGGCCAAGCGCTTGCTGACACCGTAGGCGTTGTCTCGCTCGGCCTGGGTGGACGAGGTGTAGATGATCGGGATGCGTCGCCTCTGCTGACGAACCGCTTCGCACAAAGCGCGTGTCAGGTCGGCGTTGCCGCGGGTGAACTCGCTGTCGTCTTTCGGGCGGTTCACACCGGCGAGGTGAAAGACCCAGTCGGCTTGAGTGAGCTTGTCATTCAAGGCCGAGATGGTGTCATCGCGCGTGAAGCCGAGCACCTCCACCTCGGGCAGCTCGCGCAAGCGCACGGTCAGGTTGCGGCCGATGAAGCCGTTGGCGCCGGTGACCAGAACTTTCATGCTCAGTCCTCCAGCACCGGGCTTTCGCCGCGCATCAAGGCGTTGATGAAGTCGAGCTTCAGCAGCAGCCGTTTCATGCCATCGACGTCGAGCCGCTCGGTGTTATGCGAGTTGTAGTCGTCACAGGCCGTGATCTTGCGTTCGCCCTGCTCGACAAACTTGCCGTAGTTGAGGTCGCGCAGGTCGGGCGGAATCCGGAAGTACTGGCCCTGGTCAATCGCGGCGGCCATCTCTTCGCGGCTGAGCAAGGTCTCGAAAAGTTTTTCGCCATGCCGCGTGCCGATCACCTCGACACGGTGCTGTGGTTTTCCCAGCAAGGCCAGCAGCGCATGGGCCAGGGTCTCGACGGTGGCCGCCGGCGCCTTCTGCACGAAGATGTCGCCATTGTTGCCCTTGTCGAAGGCATAAAGCACCAGGTCGACGGCGTCGGCCAGCGTCATCATGAAGCGGGTCATCGCCGGGTCGGTGATGGTCAGCGGGCGGCCCGCCTTGATCTGCTCGGCGAATAGGGGGATGACCGAGCCACGCGAGCCCATGACGTTGCCGTAGCGGGTGCCGCAGATGACGGTGGTGTCGTCGTCGAGGTTTCTCGATTTCGCCACCATCACCTTTTCCATCATGGCTTTGGAGATGCCCATGGCGTTGATGGGGTACACGGCCTTGTCGGTGCTGAGGCAAACCACGCGTTTGACGCGGTTCTGGATGGCGGCTTCGAGCACGTTTTCGGTGCCGAGCACATTGGTCTTCACGGCTTCCATCGGGTGAAACTCGCAGGACGGCACCTGCTTGAGCGCTGCCGCATGGAAGATGTAGTCGACCCCACGTGTCGCGTTGAGCACGCTGGTGTAGTCGCGCACGTCGCCGATGTAGAACTTGAGCTTCTGATCGTTGTACGTGCGACGCATGTTGTCCTGCTTCTTCTCGTCGCGGCTGAAGATGCGGATCTCGCGAATGTCGGTGCTGAGAAATCGTTTCAGCACGGCGTTGCCGAACGACCCGGTCGCGCCGGTGATGAGCAGGGTCTTGTGGGAGAAGGGTGTTTTCATCGTTGGTCCTGGCGCGGGTCGACTCGCTGGCTGGCTGGGTGCGAGATCAGGGTTGGCTGGCGGCGGGCGCTGCTGGGGCATTGCTGCGGCGGAACACACCGACGAAGGATTCCCCGTGTTTCCAGCGCATCGAACCCAGGCTCAGCAGCAGGGCCCAGTTGAACAGCGCCAGGGGCAGCCGGTTCATCCAGGGGATGCCCGAGAAGAAGGTCGAGCCGCAATACACGCTGGTGAAGCCGTGGCGTTCGGCAAGGGCCTGCCACTCGGCCACCGTCTTGAGCGACACGTGGTCGTCGCAGTAGCCATGCCACTTCGTGCCCATCAGGCGGGCGCCGGTGCCACCCACGTTGGGTGTCGTGAAGATGAAGGTGCCGTTGGGGCGCAGCAGCTGGTGCACACGCGTCAGCATCAGCTCGGGGCGGTACAGGTGTTCGATGACCTGGAGCGATACGACGACGTCGAAGCTGTTGTCGGGCAGTTGCAGCTCTTCAGCGTTGCCTTGCTGGATCGTCGCGCGTTGCACCTTGGCCTTGGCGTACTCCACCAGGCGGGGGTCGTATTCCACGCCGGTGATGCGGGCGCCGGGAAACTCTTGCTCGACGAAGCTGGCGAAATAGCCCGCGCCGGTGCCCACCTCCAGCATGTCGAACTCGCGCCGGCCCGCCGCCGCAAAGCGCAGCCACTTCATCACATGCTTGAAGGTGAGCTTGCGCTTGAACCGATACAGGCGCGAATCGGGCTCGACGTACAAGGACGGGCTGTTGAGATCGACGGTGACGTTGCTCATGATTCAAGCGCCCGGGGTTTTGGTTGGCCGAGCAGATCGACGAATTCTTTCATCTTGCTTCGGTAGTAGAAGGTGCTGAGAAATTTGGACCGGCAGGCCTTGGCATAGCGGGGCCCGTCGGCGCAGATGTCTGAAACGGCGGCGGCGATTTCTGCCATGTCCGAATTGTCACGGATCACGATGCCCGTGATCTGGTCGTCCACGAACTCGTTCAAGGTGCGGGCCGAGCTGATGACGGCCGCACCGAACATGAAAGCCTTGGGCAGCACGCCGCTCTGGTTGGAGCGGTGGTAGGCGTTCCATACCACCACGCTGCGGCGGTAGTGGGCGTTGATCTCATCGGTCGACATCGGGCGGCCCGATTGCACGATCACCCGCCCCGAGCCGGCCAGCCCCTGCAGGATCTCGTGCTCACGCGGCGGAATCTCGCTGCGTGTGGCGATCAGGAAATTCTTGCCTGGCAGCAGGCCTTGCTGGACCGCGTAGGCGACGAAGTCGACAAAACGGTCGAAGGCGTGATCGGCGGCGACGGTGCCGATGTACGAAATGCAGTCCTTTGCGCCCGCGGCCAGGTCGTCGCCTGCAAGTTCGTCGTCAAACAGCAGGGGAATGCGCTGAAAGCTGGCGTTGAGCCACCGGTACTTCTTCTCGTAGAGCTTGTAGGAGGTTGAGGACGGCAGCACGACCTCTTGCGCCATCCACAGCAGGGGCACGTTGACCAGGTTGATCAGCATGATCTTCGCGATCTTGACGGGGCCGAACCCGGAGCGGTGGTAGTTGGTGATCGAATCGAAGGGCTCGTGAAAGACGTAGATCAGCCGCGCTCCATGCAGGAAGCGCAGGCGAAACATCTCCACCAAGTTTTTCAGGCTCGGAAACCAGAACACCGCCGCACCGATCTTGCCCAGCGCCTTCAGCTCACCGGGGGCATTGACCTTGCGGTAGGTGTTCTTCTCGTCCATCGCGTTGAACTGCGGGTGAACGTAGAGGCAGGGGGCGTAGCCGCATTCGGCAAACAAGCGGTAGTTGGCCGTCAAATGGGAAAAGTGCCCTGGGTTGAAGTTGAGCGAAACGATGAGGGCGTTCATGAACGCTGAGGCGCGAGCCGGTTAGAGCTTCCAGAGGCCGCGATTCTGGCGGTAGCTGGAGAGGTAGACGAGCAGCCTGGAGAAGTTTTGAAATCGGTTGGGGCCCGCGATGCGCAGCAGGCCGCGCATGAGGAAGTAGACAAACTTCAAGGCGTTGCGGTGCTGCGGCATGTGCCTGAACCCGACCGAGGTGTAGACCGCGGGTTTCTTCTCGTACAGACGGTTCTTCTTGGCGAACCGGCCGACCACGCCGTTGGAGTCGAACGGGTCGTGCCCGGTCGGCAACTCGGTAAGAACGCTGGCGTAGGCTCGGCGCAGCGTGGGCGAGATGTATTCCCCCCCGGACATGTAGTCGAAGCCGTACTTGGTGTTGGAGGCCTCGACCTTGTTGGCAATCAGCCGCCGGTCATATTCTTCGCTCAGGCGCAGCAGCTCTGGCTTGCGCACGCCCAGCTCGGGCAAGGAGCGCTTGTTGAGGTACTCCAAGTCGCTGCGGTCGAAGTTGCTGAAGTGGAAGAAGATCAATGGATTCGTGTCGTTGATCCAGTAGTTGCCTTCGGCGTCGACCGTGATCTTGCGCTCGAACACGTTCCATGGAGCCACGTTGTAGCCCGGGTTGAACGACACGTAGAGATCCTGGAACAAGGCGGGCGCGATGGTGACCCACTTCTGGTCGGTGGAGAGGCCGAACTGCGACTCCATGTAGCACAGGTCGATGCACCGCCTGTGCCACCAACGCAAGAAGCTCAAGCCCTGCTGGGTGTTCTTGACGGCAAAAAAGCCGAGATTGAACGAGCCGAATCGCATCATGCCCACATCGCTCTCGCCCAGGTCGTCGGACTGTGGCGTTGTGTAGTGCGGCGTCAAGACGATGGAGTGGGCATCCAGGTCTTGCAGCACCGGCTGCAGCGGGCTGTACACGCAGATGTCGGGGTCCAAGAAGATGACCCGCTCGGCGCTCTCAAGCAGCTTGAGCGCGAGAAAGGGTTTGAGGCTGGTGCTGAACTCGATGATGTCGTACTTGAACGCAAGCTGGTAGAGATCGGGAACGCCTGCGTCTTCGATCCAGTGGATGTCTGCGGGCAGCGCCGAGAAGTCGGCCTCGATCTTGCGGTCGAAAAGAAAGATCTTGAGTCGGCACCCGGGGTTGTGGCGAGCGAATGACTCGGCCAGCACCAGGGCCTTGGGCAGGTAGTACAGATTGCAGACGGTGAAGGCTGCGAACGCGGGTGTTGAGTTCATCGGGAAACAGAGGCAGCGGGAGTGGGGCGCCTGATCAGGCGCGCAATGATCTGAAAGCTTGCATAGATGCACATCGAACGCAGCATCGTCGCAAAGAACCTGAAGCGGCCGGTGCGCAGCGCCGTGAGGGCCAGTCGCGTACTCGCCCACAGGGTGCCGCGAATCCGGCTGGCGGCGTAGCGGCGAATGGCGTGGTCGCGCCCGAGGAAGCGGTAGACCTTGTCCGGCTGCTCGCTCAGGTGGTCGAACCCGGGAGTCTTGGAGAACTCGGCAATCCTGAACCCGTGGCGCTCGGAGTTGAGGCAGAACTCATAGTCGACGCAGTCCACGAAATAGGTTGTGTTGTGCCAGTTCATCTTGTGCAGGTTCGCAAGAAAGAACATGGTGCCGCTGCTGATGGCCATGGTGACGTCGCGGGTCGAGGCCCAGTCGTCCGCGCTCTGGCTGTGGGCAGGGGCGTGGTCCTTGGCGTTGAAAACGACGGCACTGTACTCGCGGCTCTTGGGCTGGTGCCTGGTGAAGAACTGTTCGACGAACCCAAGCGTGCTGGTGTCGAAGACCGTGTCCTGGTCGAAGAAGATCAGCGCAGGGAAGCCGTCGTAGAAGGCCTGCGAGCACACCGCAGAGATGCCCACGCCCAGGCCCAGGTTCTTGCCGCAGGTGGTGTAGTGGCAACGCACCTTGCCGCGCGCGAAGTCTCGCACTGTGCCGTCAAGTGGTGAGTTGTCGAACAGAAAGACCGGAAACCCGGCATCGAGCACTTGCTGCAGGCGCTGCAGCAGGCTCGCTCCGGCCTGATAGACCACGATGCCCAGGGCCAGCTTGCGCGGATTCACTGTGGGTGTGGCCTCAGCCATGGGATTTCTTTTTGGCAAGAATCAGAAGAGCCACCAGATCAACGAAGACGCGAGCTGTCCAGGCGCCTGCGGCGCCGACGAGGCCGAATGATAGAAGGCTCAGGTACAAGACCGGCACGTACAAGACGAACTCGGCGGCATGCAGCAGCGCGGTGGCTCGCACGCCACCCGACGCCTGCAGGGCTGCGTGGGGTATCTGCGCCAGTCCGTTGAACAGCAGGCCCAATGCCATCACCGAGGCAATGGGCCAGGCTTTTGCGGCGAAGTCGGCGCCGAGCCAGAGGGTCAACCCCCACTGCGACCCGACGGCGAGTGGCCCACACATCAGCAGCATCAAGCCAAAGACTGCCAGGAGGCCTTTCCGGTAGGCACGTGTGAATGCCGGCCGATCACTGACGTACAGACTCGCGAAGCGAGGGAACAAGGTACTCGTCAACGCCGCCGGCACGACCAGCAGCCGAAGGATGAAATCGAACGGTACCGTGTAGAAGGCCACGGCCGCAGCACCGAGCAGATAAGAGATGACGAACCGATCCGCGGTCACCATCAGGGGGCTGATGATGTTCGACACAGTCATCCAGACGCCGAATGACAGCAGCGGCTTGGCCTCGTTCGCATCGAACAGGCCGGCCGACCGCCAGGCATCCACATGGCGGCCGACGGCGAGGGCGTGAGCCAGCAGAATGGCCAGCCGTGCGATGACGAGGCTGGCCACGACGACCTCTAGCGAGGCGCCAAACACCATGATGGAGGCCGCTGGCAGGCCGAATGTTGCGCAGCCGAGAATGATTTTCAGGATATTGGCGGTGCGGAAATCCTCGAAGCCCTCGAGAACCCCGCGCAGACCGGTCACCAGAGTGGTCAGCGGGATGCCGAGACCCGCGATCAGTAGGCAGTTGGTCGTTGTCTGCCGCAGCGATGCGTCGACGTTGAGCCAGCTGTGGCCGAGCGGCTGGGACAAAGCGGCCAGAAGCGCGCCACCAAGCAGCCCGAACGCTGCCACAAGCGCCAGGCCACTTTGAATCACCTTCGGTAGCTTGTGTGCGGAGGCTGTAGACCTGAGCGACGAGACCTGTTGGGTCAACGCACGCCCAATGCCGAAGTCAAAGACACTGAAGTAGCCAATCAGTGCCCAGACCAGTGTCAGGATGCCAAACGCTTCGATTCCCAACTGCCGCATGAGATACGGGATCGTCACGATGCCGAGCAGCATCGGCGCGGCTGCCCCCACGAAGTTCCACGCAGTGTTTTTCTTGATCGACATGAAAGGTGCGGAATCTCGAAGTGCGGACCAAAGGGTGCGTCGCAAAGCAACGTGGCGCTGCCAAAGCTGGTTCTACTGGCCCGTTGCCTCAGCAGCGATCCAGATCACGCCAAGAAGAGGGCAGAGCCTGGCAGGTGGATCAGCCGGACGGTGGCAGCTTGTTTCGGAGCGTGCCGGCTCCTGAGTGCCTCATCCGGGACTGCGCAGAAGCGGAGCAGCTGCATCTTTCGCCGACAGCGCCGGCGTGATGCCCCCAAGCGGCCACTCAATATTCACCGAGGGGTCGTCCCAACGAATGCTGCCTTCGGCGGCGGGTGCGTAGTAGTCGGTCGTCTTGTAGAGGAAGTCGGCACTGTCGCTGGTGACCAAGAATCCGTGGGCCAGCCCCGGTGGGATCCACAACTGCTTGTGGTTGGTGCCACTCAACTCGACGCCCACCCAACGCCCGAATGTTGTGCTGCCCTCACGGATGTCGACAGCGACATCGAACACGCTGCCCTGCGTGACGCGCACAAGCTTGCCTTGGGCATGCGGCGGTTTTTGGAAGTGCATGCCGCGCAACACGCCTTTTACCGAACGCGAGTGGTTATCTTGAACGAACAGCACTTCATGTCCAACGGCTTCGTTGAAGGCCTTCTGGCTGAAGCTCTCCATGAAGAACCCACGCTCATCCCCAAATACCTTGGGCTCCAGGATCAACACACCGTCGATCGCGGTCTTGGTGACTTTCATCAAAACACCTGGCTCTTGACGATCTGCATCAGGTACTG
>NZ_JADMJX010000209.1:834-9891 GCF_018780185.1 Rhizobacter sp. | reverse complement strand
CCCCCGACCTGCTGCTTAGAAGGCAGCTGCTCTATCCAGTTGAGCTACGGGCAGTACGGGGATGCGGGATAGATGAATGGTCGGAGCGGCGGGATTCGAACTCGCGACCTACTGGTCCCAAACCAGTTGCGCTACCAGGCTGCGCTACGCTCCGATCAAGCGCGCATTGTACCCAGGCAAATCGCACTCTCCGCGCGATCACGCATTGATTTGCTGCCAGCTCTTCTCCAGCCGCTTCACGCTCACAGGTTGCGGAGTGCGCAGCTCCTGGGCAAAGAGGCTGATGCGCAGCTCTTCTAGCAGCCAGCGAAACTCGTCCAGGCGTGCATCGTGCACGCCACGCCGCTCGGCCACCAGGCGCAGGTAGCGCTGCTCGATCGGCCGCAGCTCGCTCATGCGCGCAGCGTCCCGCACCGGGTCGGCACGCAGCTTGTCGAGTCGCATGGTGATGCCCTTGAGGTAGCGCGGCAGGTGTGCGAGCTGAGCCCATGGCGTTTGCACCACAAAACGTTTGGGCAGCAGCCGGCCGAGCTGCGCCTGGATGTCGTCGGCCACGTCTTTCGGTGCGCGTGCGTCTTTCAGCTTGCGTGCGGCGGCGGCGTATTCGGTCAGCACGAGCTGCGCGCTGCGGGCCACCTCGTTGGCGATCAGCGTGAGGCGCCCTCGCCCTTCTTCGATGCGGCGCTTGAATGCCATCGGATCGGCCGGCAAAGGGTCGGCGAGAAACGCGCGGTCGAGTGCCAAGTCGATGATCTGCTCGCGCAACTCGTCGGCCGTGCCCAAGGGAGAGAAGAGCATCGCCATCTTCTGCAGATCGGGGATGTTTTTCTCCAGGTACTTCAGCGCATCGCGGATCTGCAGCGCCACCAGGCGGCGCAGGCCGGCACGGTGTTTGGTCGCGGCGATGTCGGGCTCGTCAAACACCTCGATCAGCACGTGATTGCCGCGGTCAATCAGCGCGGGAAAGCCCACCAGTGTCTGGTTGCCGCGTCGCACCTCCATCAGCTCGGGCAGCTCGCCGAAAGCCCAGTCGGTGTACTGGACTTCGGCCGGCGCGGGGGCTGCAGCGGAGGCAGAGGGGTTCGTGTCAGCCTGGGCGGCTTTCGTCGGCACGACCGGTGCGGCTGGCGCCGACGGCAAGCCCGGGCGCAGCGCAGCCAAAGCCTGGAATGCCGATCGCGCCTGGCCGCCCAGTTCGGCCTTCAGGCTCGCAAGATTGCGCCCGGTGCCGAGCTGGCGTCCGTGCTCATCGACCACGCGGAAGTTCATGAACAGGTGCTGCGGCAATTGCTCCAGCTTGAAGTCGTTGCGCTTCACGTCGAGCTGCGTCTTGTCGCGCACGCTCTTGAGCAACGCATCGACCAGCGGGCCGGTGCCAAAAGCGTTGCGCTCGTTCACCTGCGCGATGAAAGCATCGGCGTATTCGGGCAGCGGCACCAGGCGCGAGCGAGGCCGCTGGTGCAGGCTTTTCACCAGCGCCAGCACCTTGTCCTTCAACATGCCGGGCACCAGCCACTCGCAGCGTTCGTCGTTCACCTGGTTGAGGGCGAACAGGGGTACGGTGACGGTCACACCGTCTTTCGGGTCGCCGGGTTCGTGCAGGTAGCTCGCGATGCAGTCGACACCCCCCAGGCGCAAGGTCTTGGGGAACGCCGCCGTGGTGATGCCTGCCGCCTCGTGGCGCATCAACTCTTCACGCGTGAGCTGCAACAGCCGGGGTTGACGCTTGACCTCTTCGCGGTACCAGCGCTCCAGCGTGTAGCCGCTGCAGACGTCGGCGGGCAGCTGCTGGTCGTAGAAGGCGTGAATCAGCTCGTCGTCGACCAGCACGTCCTGGCGGCGCGACTTGTGTTCCAACTCTTCCACCTGGGCGATCAGCTTGCGGTTGGCGGCGAGAAAGGGCAGCCGCGTTTCCCATTCACCACCGACCAGCGCTTCGCGGATGAAGATCTCGCGCGCCGCCACCGGGTCGACGTTGCCGAAGTTCACCCGCCGGTTGCTGTAGATCACGATGCCGTACAAGGTGGCGCGCTCCAGCGCGATCACCTCGGCCGCCTTCTTCTCCCAGTGCGGCTCCAGCAGCTGCGTCTTGATCAGGTGGGCGGCGATGGTCGGCAGCCATTGCGGCTCGATGTTGGCCACACCGCGGCCGAAGAGGCGCGTGGTCTCGACCAGCTCGGCGGCCACGATCCAGCGCCCCGGCTTCTTGCTGAGATTGGCGCCCGGGTGCTTGTAGAAGCGAATGCCACGCGCACCCAGGTACCAGTCGTCTTCATCGCTCTTGAGTCCGATGTTGCCCAGCAGGCCGGCAAGCATGGCCAGGTGCAGCTGCTCGTAGGTCGCGGGCGAGCCATTCAAGCGCCAGCCGTGTTCGGCCACCACGGTGTGCAGCTGCGAATGGATGTCGCGCCACTCGCGCACGCGGCGCGGCGAGATGAAGTTTTCGCGCAGCAGCTGCTCTTGTTTGCGGTGCGAGAGCTTGTGTTCGCCCTGCCCGCCCTTGGCGTCTTCGAGCCACTTCCAGAGCTTGAGCGTGCCCATGAACTCCGACTTCTCGTCGTCGAACTTCTTGTGGGCGTTGTCGGCCGCCTGCTGGTGCTCCATCGGCCGGTCGCGCGCGTCTTGCACGCTGAGCGCTGAGGCAATGATCAGCACCTCGGTCAGGGCCTGGCGGTCGCGCGCCTCCAGGATCATGCGGCCCACACGCGGGTCGAGCGGCAACTTGGCCAGCTCGCGACCGATGGGTGTGAGCTCGTTTTGCTCGTCGACGGCACCCAGCTCGTTGAGCAGCTGGTAGCCGTCGGCAATGGCACGGCGCGGCGGCGGCTCGAGGAAGGGAAAGTCTTCGACCAGACCCAGATGCAAGGACTTCATGCGCAGGATCACGCCGGCCAGTGAAGAGCGCAGGATCTCGGGGTCGGTGAAGCGGGGTCGCTCGGAAAAATCCTTCTCGTCATAGAGCCGGATGCAGATGCCATTGCTGACACGACCGCAGCGCCCGGCCCGCTGGTTGGCGGCCGCCTGGCTCACCGGCTCGATCATCAGCTGCTCGACCTTGCTGCGGTAGCTGTAGCGTTTGACCCGCGCCGTGCCGGCGTCGATCACGTACTGGATCCCCGGCACGGTGAGCGAGGTTTCGGCCACGTTGGTGGCCAGCACGATGCGGCGCGCGCTGTGCGGCTCGAACACCATGTCCTGCTCTTGCTGGCTGAGCCTTGCAAAGAGCGGCACCACCTCCACGCCCGGCGGGTGGTGGCGGCGCAGATGGTCGGCCGCCTCGCGGATCTCGCGCTCGCCGGGCAGGAAGACCAGCACGTCGCCCGCACCTTCGCGCCACAGCTCATCGACCGCATCACCGATGGCATCGTTCAAGCCGTACTCACGGCTTTCTTCAAACGGCCGATAGCGCTGCTCCACCGGGAACAAGCGCCCCGACACCTGGATGACCGGCGCCGGCCCGTGGCGCGACGCAAAGTGCTGCGCAAAGCGGTCGGCGTCGATGGTGGCCGAGGTGACGATGATCTTCAGGTCGGGCCGGCGCGGCAGGATCTGCCGCAGGTAGCCGAGCAGGAAGTCGATGTTCAGGCTGCGCTCGTGGGCCTCGTCGATGATGATCGTGTCGTAGGCCTTGAGCAGCGGATCGGTCTGCGTCTCGGCCAGCAAGATGCCGTCTGTCATCAGCTTGACGCTGGCGCCTGCCGACAGCCGATCCTGGAAGCGCACCTTGAAACCCACGTGCTCGCCCAGCGGCGTGTTCAGCTCCTGCGCAATGCGCTTGGCCACGCTCGAGGCCGCAATGCGCCGCGGCTGGGTGTGGCCGATCAGCCCCTTGCCACCCGCACCCTTGCCTCTTCCCAAGGTGAGCGCGATCTTGGGCAACTGCGTGGTCTTGCCCGAGCCGGTCTCGCCGCAGACGATCACGACCTGATGCTCTTGAATCGCCCGCGCGATTTCTTCGCGCCGGCCGGAAACCGGCAGCGATTCGGGGAAGGTGATCGGGGGGATGGGGTTGGCCACCATCGGCGCACCACGGCGCGGGGGAGAAGTCATCAGGCCTTCGTGCAAAAATCGTTGATTATTTCAGTGTGCCGCCATGAGCCTTGTCTTTCCCCATACCTTTGTCCCGTGGTTCCGCGCCGTGGCGCCGTACATCCACGCGCACCGAGGCAAGACCTTCGTGGTGGCGATCGCCGGTGAGCTGGTGGCCGCGGGCAAGCTCGCCACCTTCGCGCAAGACCTCGCGATCTTGCACGCCATGGGCATCAAGCTCGTACTGGTGCATGGTTTTCGGCCGCAGGTTGAAGAGCAACTGAAGGTCAAGGGCCACGTATCGCGCTTCAGCCACGGCATGCGCATCACCGACACCGTGGCCCTCGACTGCGCCCAAGAAGCCGCCGGCCAGATGCGCTACGAGATCGAGGCCGCGTTTTCGCAGGGGCTGCCCAACACACCGATGGCGCATGCGCAGATTCGCGTGGTGTCGGGCAACTTCATCACCGCGCGGCCGGTGGGCATTCTCGACGGTGTCGACTTTCAGCACACCGGCCTGGTGCGCCGGATCGACGCCGCAGGCATCCGCAAGGCCGTCGACTTTGGTGCGCTGGTGATGCTGTCGCCGTTTGGTTTCTCGCCCACCGGCGAAGCCTTCAACCTCAGCATGGAAGACGTGGCCGCGAGCGCCGCCGACGCCCTGCAAGCCGACAAGCTGATCTACGTGACCGAGGTCAAGGGCATCCCGCTCGACCCGAGTGACCCGAGCAGCGAGATCGACACCGAACTCGCTCTGGCCGACGCCAAGAAGCTGCTCGCCAACCTGCCCAACCCGGTGCAACCCACCGACACGGCCTTCTACCTCCAGCACGCCGTGAAGGCCTGTGAAGCCGGTGTCGAGCGGGTGCACATCGTGCCTTTCTCGGTGGACGGCTCGGTGTTGATGGAGTCATTTACCCACGACGGCGTGGGCACAATGATCGTCGACGAGAAGCTGGAGAGCCTGCGCGAAGCCACGGCCGACGACATCGGCGGCATCTTGCAGTTGATCGAGCCCTTCGAGCGAAACGGTACCCTGGTCAAGCGCGACCGCACCGAGATCGAGCGTGACATCGACCACTACACCGTGATCGAGCACGACGGCGTGATCTTCGGTTGCGCAGCGCTCTACCCTTACCCCGAGGCGCGCACCGCCGAGATGTCGGCATTGACGGTGTCGCCCGACGTTCAAGGCCAGGGCGACGGCGAACGCATCCTCAAGCGCGTGGAGCAGCGCGCCAAGGCGAGCGGCCTCGACAGCATCTTCGTGCTGACCACACAAACCATGCATTGGTTTATCAAGCGTGGCTTCGTCCAGGTCGACCCCGACTGGCTGCCCGAAGCGCGCAAACGCAAGTACAACTGGGACAGGCGCTCCCAGGTGCTGGTGAAAAAACTGCCCTGACGCACCACAAGCCGCCTGCCGATTCATTTTCAAGGAGTACCCCATGGCCCGCACCGTTCAATGTGTTCATCTCAAGAAAGAAGGCGAAGGCCTTGATTTCGCCCCCTACCCCGGCGAGCTGGGCAAGCGCATCTACAACGAGGTCAGCAAGGAAGCCTGGCAGCTGTGGATGAAGCACCAGACCATGCTGGTGAATGAAAACCGCCTGAATCTGGCCGACCAGCGTTCGCGGCAATATCTCGCACGCCAGATGGAGCGATTCTTCTTCGGTGAAGGCGCCGAACAACCGGCAGGGTATGTTCCGCCCACGGCTTGAAGTTATTTGGGGTTAGCCAAGAGATTCCCCGAATATCCTCATCAGTCGGATTGGAAAAATAGTTCACGACATATTGTGATTTTCCTGTCATAGAATATGCAGCACGCAGTGTTACCTGCTGCTTCATATTCGTCGCCAAGGAGGAACAACATGTCATCGCTTCAAGACTTGCTGGCAAAACGAGCCGCTCTCGAGCAGGAAATCGAAGCCACCCAGAAACGAGAGCGCCAAGACGCCATCGCCAAGGTCAAGGCGTTGATGAGCGAATATGGCCTGAGCGTCGCCGACCTTTCCACCAAAGGCACGGGCGGCAAGGCCGGCGCCACCAAAGGCGCCAAGGTGGCCCCCAAATACCGCAATGCCGCCACCGGCGACACCTGGAGTGGGCGCGGCCTGCAACCCAAGTGGTTGAAAGCCGCCCTCGCCTCGGGCAAGAAAATCAGCGATTTCGCGATCTGATCCTCTTGCTTCCCTGAACGCCGCCTGCGGGCGGCGTTTTACTTGGGGAGCTTCGTTAGACTCCTTCGGTGATCCCGCCCACCTTCGTCCAAGAGCTGCTTTCGCGCACCGACATCGTCGAGATCGTCGGCCGCCACGTTCAGCTGAAAAAAGCAGGCATCAACCACAAGGGGCTGTGCCCCTTCCATGGCGAAAAGAGCCCGAGCTTCATCGTCAGCGCCTCGCGCCAGACCTACCACTGCTTCGGCTGCGGCGTGCACGGCAACGCCATCGGTTTCCTGATGGAACATTCGGGCATGGGCTTTCTGGACGCCGTGCGCGACCTGGCCCAACAAGTCGGCTTGACCGTGCCCGAAGACGACCGCTCCCCGCAAGAACGTGAACGCGCTGCCGAGCTGAAGGAGCGCCAGGCCACGCTGAGCGACGTGCTCGCCAAGGCCGCCGAGCACTACCGCAAGCAGCTCAAGGCCAGCCCACGGGCGGTCGACTACCTCAAGGGCCGCGGGCTGACCGGCGAGATCGCCGCCGCCTTCGGCCTGGGCTATGCACCCGAAGGCTGGCGCGGCCTGGCGAGCGTGTTCCCGCACTACGACGACCCGCTGCTCGAAGAGAGCGGGCTTGTCATCGCCACCGGGGAAACCGACGCCGACAAGAAGCGCTACGACCGTTTTCGTGACCGCATCATGTTCCCCATCCGCTCGGTACAGGGGGACGTGATCGGCTTCGGTGGCCGGGTGCTCGACAAGGGCGAGCCCAAGTACCTCAATTCCCCCGAAACGCCGGTTTTCATCAAGGGCCGTGAGCTCTACGGCCTGCACGAAGCGCGTGCCGCCATGCGCCAGAAGGGCTATGTGCTGGTGGTCGAGGGTTACATGGACGTGGTGGCGCTGGCCCAGCTCGGCTTCCCGAACGCCGTAGCCACGCTGGGCACCGCCTGCACCGCCGAGCATGTACAAAAGCTGTTTCGCTTCACCGACTCGGTGGTGTTCAGCTTTGATGGTGATGCCGCCGGGCGCCGCGCCGCCGGCCGGGCGCTGGAAGCGTCGTTGCCACATGCGAGCGACACGCGCACCATTCGTTTCCTGTTCCTGCCCACCGAGCACGACCCCGACTCCTACGTGCGTGAGTTCGGTGCCGGGGCATTCGAAGAGTGCATCGCGAAGGCGGTTCCGTTGTCGCGCCAATTGATCGAGGCAGCGAGCGAAGGCTGCGACCTCGCGACGGCTGAAGGCCGGGCACACATGCTCGCCAATGCCAAACCACTGTGGAGCGCGTTGCCCGACGGCACTCTCAAACGGCAATTGCTTGCCGACATCGCAGCCGCCGCGCGCGATGATTCCGAGCAATTGATGCAGCAATGGGGTCATGCACCGCCACGTGCTGTTGCCCGCGAGGCCGCGTCAGGTCGGCCACCGAGCCGGCGCGCCACCCGCGTCAGCAAGGGCGCGGCCAATCTGCTTGATCGTGCCATCTGGCTGCTACTGCACCGCAGTGAGCTGTGGACGCAACTCGACGGCGAGACGCACGACCTGCTCGCTGCACAGGCTTCGCCCTATGACTTGTTTTTTGCCTGCATTGAGCGCTGCATGCACGAACTCGGCCCCCTGGGACCGGCAGCACTGCTGGACGAACTGCGCAAGAAGGCCGAGAGCGAAGACGAAGGCCACGCGGTGTTGGCACGGATCGCCGAGTTTCACGACCCGGAACCCGAATCCGACATTGCCCACGAGCTTTCATTGGTCATCGCAAAGCTGCGGCTGAACGCAGTGGATGAAGAACTGAAGCTGCTGTTCGACTCCGGCGTGCAGTCACCAGACGCGGTACGGCGCAGTCGCGAACTGATGGACGCTCGAAAACGCCTGAAAACCTGATGTTTCCTGGTATTCCAGGGCTTCTGCCGATATAATCCTTGGTTCACGTTAGCGCGGCAAGAGCGACAGCAGCACCTCCGGGCCCGGCCACCCTCTGATACAGGGTTCCCATTGCGGATTCAAGGCCACCTTTCCCGCAAGGGCTGCACCCCAAATGATCGCCCCCAGCTTGCCCGCTTGCCATTCGACCGGTGACGAACCGGTCGAGTTCGGCATTGGCTTGTCGAGCCGCTACTGCGCCGACCCACCACCATTCGAGGATTTGCATGACCGCGAAGAAGAGCGCCCCCGCCAAGGCAGCACCAGCCGCTGCGCCCGCCAAAGCCAACAAGGCCGAAGCTGAAGACAAGAAGAAGCCCGCCAAGGCTGCTGCGGCCAAACCTGCCGCCAAGGCCGTCGAGGCCAAGGGCAAGCCTGGCCGCAAGCCCAAGGCCGGCGCCGCCGCTTCCAAGAAGGAAGAAGTGCCTGAAGAGGACTTCTCCGACATCGAGGCCGACCTGGCTGGTGAGCCCGAAGTTGAAGCCGAGGGCGGCGAAGAAAAGGTCGCCAAGGTCAAACCACTTCGCATGAAGGTGTCGCGCGCGAAAGAGCGCGCGCTGATGCGTGAGTTCGGCCTGGACGAAACCGCGCTCACCGAAGAAGAAGTCGCCAAGCGCCGCCAGGAGCTGAAGACCCTCATCAAGATGGGCAAAACGCGTGGTTTCCTGACGCACCAGGAAATCAACGACCACTTGCCAGAGAAGCTGGTCGACGCCGAAATCCTCGAAGCCATCGTGTCGATGCTGAACGACATGGGCATCGCGGTGTACGAGCAGGCGCCCGACGCCGCCACGCTGCTGATCGCTGGCGGCGGCACCACGACGGCCACCGAAGAAGAAGCCGAAGAAGCTGCCGAAGCGGCGCTCTCGACGGTCGACTCCGAATTCGGCCGCACCACCGACCCGGTGCGCATGTACATGCGCGAAATGGGCACGGTC
>NZ_JADMJX010000209.1:0-824 GCF_018780185.1 Rhizobacter sp. | reverse complement strand
CGACCTGCTCACCCGCGAAGGCGAAATCGAGATCGCCAAGCGCATCGAAGAAGGTCTGCGTCACATGGTGCAGGCGATCTCGTCATGCCCGCTCACCATCCAGCAGATCCTCGACATGGCAACGCAGGTCGAAAAAGACGAACTGCGCATCGACGAATTGATCGACGGTTTCGTCGAAGTGGAAACTGAAGCCCCCGCGGCCGAGGACAACACCGAAGCCGAGGACGAAGACGCTGAAGAGGATGACGAAGACGCCAGCGCAGCAGCCGCAGCCGCCAATCTGGCACAGCTGAAGGCGGAGGCACTGACGCAGTTCGACTTCATCCGCAAGGCTTACAAAAAGGCACAAAACGCCCAGGTCAAATACGGCCTCGGCAGTCCGCAGCACATGAAGGCCCAGTCCGAAGTCACCGAACTGCTGATGGCGATCCGTTTCTCGGTGCGCCAGGTCGACAGCCTGTGCGAGCAGATCCGCAATGCGGTGGAAGGCGTGCGTTCGCACGAGCGCAAGATCATGGAATTCTGCGTCACCCGCTCGGGCATGCCGCGTCCGCATTTCATCAAGACCTTCCCCGGCAACGAAACCAACCTGGTCTGGCTGGACAAGGAAATCGCCGCCAAGAAAGCATATTGCTCGACCCTTACCAAAGTGCAGTACGAGGTCAAGGCGCACCAGGAAGCGCTCATCGCGATGCAGGATCGCGTCGGCATGCCGATCAAGAACCTGAAGGACATCAACAAGCAGATGTCCACCGGCGAAGCCAAGGCACGCCGCGCCAAGCGCGAGATGATCGAGGCCAACCTGCGTCTGGTGATCTCGATCG
>NZ_JADMJX010000385.1 GCF_018780185.1 Rhizobacter sp. | reverse complement strand
ACCAGGCGCGCACCATCCGCATCCCGGTGCACATGATCGAGACGATCAACAAGATGAACCGCCTGAGCCGCCAGCACTTGCAGGAGTTCGGCTTCGAACCCGATGCGCCGACGCTGGCCGAGAAGATGGAGATCCCGGAAGACAAGATCCGCAAGATCATGAAGATCGCGAAGGAGCCGATCTCGATGGAAACCCCCATCGGCGACGACGACGACTCGCACCTGGGCGACTTCATCGAAGACACCAACAACACCGCGCCGATCGAAGCTGCCATGCAGGCCGGCCTGCGCGATGTGGTGAAGGACATCCTCGACTCGCTGACGCCGCGCGAAGCCAAGGTGCTGCGCATGCGCTTCGGCATCGAGATGAGCACCGACCACACGCTCGAAGAAGTGGGCAAGCAGTTTGACGTGACGCGCGAGCGCATTCGCCAGATCGAGGCCAAGGCGATCCGCAAGCTGAAGCACCCGAGCCGGTCGGACAAGCTGCGGACCTACCTCGACAACCTCTGATCCTCAGAAAAACCCTCAAGCCCCGGCCCAATTCGCCGGGGCTTTTTTCATGTGGGTTGCCATAAACTTCACGTTATGACGCAAATTCTTCAGCGAACCGTTTTGTTCGCCGACTTGCGCGGCAGTACGGCTCTGTACGAAACCCTCGGCAACACCGAGGCCACCACGGTGGTCACACGCAGCGTGTCGCTGATCGCACAAATTGTCTCCACCTCGGGCGGCGTGGTCGTCAAGACGCTGGGTGATGGTTTGATGGCGGTGTTTGCCGACCCGGCCGAGGCCGTGGTGGCCGCCGATGAAATGCACGATTCGCTCGATCGCATCGTGCCGCCCAATGCCAACAGCCCCAACCCGCTGAGCGCGACGCCGGTGCTCAAGCTGCAGGTGGGTCTGGCCCACGGCGAAGTGGTCGAGATGTCGGGTGACTGCTTTGGCGATGCGGTCAACGTGGCCGCCCGCCTGCTGGACCATGCCGGTGACAACGAAACCCTGGCCACAGCCAGCGTGGTGGCAGGCCTGGCCAGCGACCTGCGCGATCGTTTTCGCAGCCTCGACAAGGTACAGCTGCGTGGCCGCGTCGAGCCGGTGCACGTGCATCTGCTCGAGGGTCGCCGCTTTGGCGACACCGCCGCCACGGCCTACGGTGAGCTGGCGCCCAACCTGGAGCCCGAAGGCATTCGCCTGGTCTGGCTCGACATGAACCGCGTCTACGCCGGCCCGAGCCTGCCGGTGGTGCTGGGGCGCAGCCCGCAGGTCACTTACTGCATCGACGACTCACGCGTATCGCGTTCACATGCACGCATCGACTGGCATGGCGGGGCGTTTCAGCTCACCGACCTCAGCTACAACGGCACCTACGTGCGCTTCTCCAACGATTCGGAGATCGTCTCGCTGCGCCGCGGCACCTGCACCCTGCACGGCTCGGGGCTGATCGGCCTGGGCGCCACGCTCACCGACCCGACCTCACCCTGCGTGCGTTTCGAGATCCTGAAGTTCGCCGACACGCAGCCACAGGTCGAGTTCTAGGCCTGCAGTGCATCGGCCAGCGCGCTGAGGTCGCTGAAGACACGCACCCGGTCCTGCATATCGGCCGGGCCGTGTGACTCGCGGCGCAGCCACACGGCCTGCAGCCCGGCCTTGAGCGCGCCGTTCACGTCGAGCTCGAAGTCATCACCAATGTGCAGCACCTGCGCCGGCTCGCAGCCCAGCGCGGCACAGGCGTGATGAAAGATGCGGCTGTCGGGTTTGGCGACACCCAGGCCACGCGCCGTCACGCTGCCGCGAAAGAACGGCGCCAGACCAATCCGTTCAAGGTCTGCGTTGCCATTGGTCAAGGCCATCAGCGGATAACGTCTCGCCAGACGCTCCAGCGCCGCCAACGCGTCGTCATACAAAACCACCTGCTGACGCGCTTCAAAGAACACCTCGAATGCCGCTTGCGACAGAGCCGGGTTTTCGCCCGCCAGCAGCAGCGCGCGGCGCAGGCTCTCGGCGCGGATGGCGCTCAAGTCATGCAGCCAGTGAGGGTTTTCCGCGGCCACCACATCGCGCAGCGAACGAAGGCCCGCGCGATCGAAACGTTGTGCAGTGGCCGGCGCATGAACCTGCAACCATGCATGCAGGACCGACTCGGCCCGCTCAATGGTCGGCCAGATCGGCCACAGCGTGTCGTCCAGATCGAGCGTCAACGCCCGGGGCAGTGTGTGCATGAGTTGTCGCAGTTGGCGGGTGTGCAGGGGTACTGCAACGGGCATTCTCCGCTACAGTCATTTGATGCTGCGGGCTCCCCATGACACCTGTGCCTGACGACGCCGAACACCGGCGCATGCTGCGCGAGTTGCGCAAGCTCGGCAAGGCGCCAGAGGCGCAGGTCGATGCCCTGGTCCGCCTGTTGTCGCGGCAACTGCACTGCCCCGTCGCGTGGCTGGGTCTGCTGAATCACGAAGACGACCTGTGGGTCAGAACCGCAATTGGGATGGCCCCAAGCAGCGTGCCTGAAACCGCCGCAGCGCTGATGGCCGCGCTGCTCGAGCCCGGCTCCAGCAAGGTGCTCACCACCACCCACAGCGCGGCCGCGCACATCATCGTCAACAAGCGCATCGTGGGTCTGCTGTGTGCCACCGATCACGCGGCACACACGTTCACCGAGGACGACCTGGCCAACTTGAGCGATCTGGCCGAGCTGGCCAGTGCCCTGCTCGACACCCAGCTCACGGAATGGCGCTGGCGCATGCACACCGAGCGCGTGCGCGTGGCCAGCCTGTCGAGCAGCGACTGGCTGTGGGAGAGCGACGCCGACGGCCTCGTGAGCTGGGTCTCATCGGGTGTGGAAAAGTACACCGGCACGGCCCCGAGCCAGATCATCGGGCGGACCATGGCGCAGATCAACCTGCCACACCAAGACGACACCACCGATTCGTGGCAGCGCTACCACGAAGCACGCGCCCAGCGCGTGCCATTTCGCGACGTGATCGCCGACCGCAACACACCCGACGGCACCATCACCGTGAGCATCAGCGGCGTGCCGGTGTTCAGCAGCGATGGCGTTTTTCGTGGCTACCGCGGCACCACCAGCAACATCACCGAGCGCATGAACGCGCAGCGTGCGGCACGCAAGGCCGAGCGCCTGCTCAACGACGCACTCGACAGCCTCACCGCCGGCGTGATGATCAGCGACCCGAGCGGCAAGGTGGTGATGGCCAACGCTGTCTGGCGTCGCCGCGTCGGGCAGTACATGAACGACGGAGCCACCTGGCCACAGATCGTGGAACGCATGGCCAAGGCCGGCGACTACCCCGACGCGCAAGACCGGGACACTTTCATACGCTGGCGCCTGGGGCTCGCATCAGAGCACGGTGAGCAGCACGAGATGCGCTGGAAAGACCGCTGGATCATCGCCAGCGACCACCTTCTCCCCGATGGCAGCGCGATCCATCTGTCGGTCGACATCACCGAGCGCAAGCAGGTGGAGCTGACCCTGGCCGAACAAGGGCAACAACTGCGCGAGTCACAAGCCCAGGTCAGCGCCGTGCTCGAAGCCGTGCCCGACCTGTGGTTCGTGTTCGACGCCGATGGCAACTACCTCAAATGCAGCTCGGAAACCCACCCGATGCTGGTGCACTCGTGGGAGAGCGTGCGCGGCAAGCCCTTCGGCACCGGCGTGCCCACGGCGGTGGCCGATCTTGCCGTGCCGGCCATCAAGCGTGCACTCTCCACCGGCGAGGTGCAGCGCATCGACTACGAGCTCGCCACCCCGGACGGCGTGGTGCGCACCTTCGAGGCCCGCATCTCCCCCATGCCCCACAAGCAGGTGCTGTACGTGACGCGCGACCTGACCGAGCTGCGCGAGCTCGAGCGCGACCTGCTCATCATGCAGCGCGCCCTGGAGGCCGACGCCTCCTTGCCGATGAGCGTGGCCGACGCCACACAGCCCGACATGCCGCTGATCTATGTCAACCCGGCCTTCGAGCGCCTCACCGGCTACAGCCGCAGCGAAGTGCTGGGCCGCAACTGCCGTTTCCTGCTCGGCCAGCACGCCGACCAGTCCGCACGTGCACAACTGCGTGACGCCTTGCGCGAAGGCCGCGCCGCCAGCGTCACCCTCACCAACGTGCGCAAGGACGGCACGGTGTTCAGCAACGCCCTGCACGTGGCCCCAGTGCGCGATGCCGGCGGTCGGCTCACCCACTACATCGGCGTGCAACGCGACGTCACCGAACAAAGCCGTGCCGCCGACAAGCTGCGGCTGAGCGAAGAGCTGTACCGCTCGGTGGCGGCCGCCATCAGCGACGGGCTGTTGGTCGTCACGCCCGCGCTGGACATCATTGCCATCAACCCCGCCGGCTGCGACATCCTCGGTGTGACCCAGGTCGACGTGGTGGGCCATGGCGAAGCCTGGCCGTTCGCGCTGCTCGGGCCCGACCAAACGCCCTTGCCCGCAGACACCCACCCGGTGAAACGCGTTGTCAGCAGCAACCAGCCCCTGATGGGCCAGACCCTCGCCTTGCGCCGCCCCGACGGGGAAACGCGCTGGATCTCGCTCAACGCCCACCCCCTGCAGCTGCGCCCCGAAGGCAGCACCTTCTCGGTGGTGCTGACCTTTCGCGACGTCACCCAGCAACGCGCCGCCGAGCAGGCCCTGGCCATGGCCGAGGAGCGCTGGAAGTTCGCGCTCGACGGCTCGGGCGATGGCCTGTGGGACTGGGATGGCCGCACCAACAAGTTCTACTACTCCACCCGCTGGAAAGAGATGCGCGGCTACGCCGACCACGAGATCGGCGACAGCGCCGACGAATGGCGCTCCCGTGTACACCCTGACGACCTGCCACGCGTGGTGGCCGCCATCCGCAGCCATCAGCGCGGCGAGGTGCCGTTCTACGATCTGGAGTACCGCGTGCGGCACCGCCTCGGCCACGACATCTGGATCCGCGACCGCGGCAAGATCGTGCGCTACAGCGCCGATGGCAAAGCCGAGCGAATGGTCGGCACGCAGTCCGACATCACCCGCCGCAAGCAAGACGAGCAGATGCTGCGCGACAAGCAGGCCGCCGAGCTGGCCAACCAGGCCAAGAGCGAATTCCTCTCGCGCATGAGCCACGAAATGCGCACCCCACTCAACGCGGTGATCGGGTTTTCGCAGCTGCTGGGCTTGAACCCGGGCTCGCTCGATGCCGGCACCGTGCGCGAATACGCCGGCCACGTGCTGGGCGCGGGCGAACACCTGCTCGCGCTGATCGACGACGTGCTCGACCTGCAGAAAATCGAAGACGGCGCCCTGGCACTCGACCTCGGCGCCGTCGACCTGCACGACGTGGTCACGCGTGCCATCGAGCTGCTGTGGCCCACCGCGCAGGCCAGGCACGTGAACCTGCACAACCAGGTCGACCCGGGTGCCTGGGTCCATGCCGACGTGCAGCGCCTGCGGCAGGTGCTGCTCAACGTGGGCTCCAACGCCGTCAAGTACAACCGAGCGGGGGGCAGCGTGCACTGGTGGCTTGAAGCGCCCGAGCCGGGCCGCCTGACCTTGTGCGTTGAAGACAACGGCGCCGGCATGAGCGCCGAGCAGATGAGCCGCCTGTTTCAACCCTTCGAGCGGCTCGGCCGCGAGACCTCGGCCATCGAAGGCACGGGCCTCGGCCTCATCATTTCACGCAGCCTCGTCCAGGCCATCGGCGGGCGCCTGGACGTGAGCAGCGAAGCGGGCCGCGGCACCTGCGTGCGAATCCAGCTGCAGGCGGTCGATGCGCCGTCCGACGCCTTGACCGATGCCGCCGTTGATGCGGCGCAGCCGGCGCAGGCCGCCCCGAGCCGCGGCCTGCGCATGCTCTATGTCGAAGACAACCGCCTCAACGCCATCCTGTTCGAAGAGGCCATGCGCATGCACAGCAGCCAGATCGAGCTGCGTGTGGCCGAAGATGGTGACCAGGCGCTGACCCTGGCGCAAGACTGGCAGCCCGAGGTGCTGGTGCTCGACGCCCACCTGCCGGGCGTTTCGGGGTTCGAGGTACTGCGCATGTTGCGCACCCTGCCCGGGCTCGACAACGTGCCGGCCTACATGTGCTCGGCCGACGCCATGCCCGAAGACGTCAAACGTGCCTACGAAGCCGGCTTCGTGGGCTACTGGACCAAGCCCATCAACGTGAGCTCGGTGCTGGCCGACATCGAGCAGTGCGTGCAACGCGCACGCGCTGCCAGCACCCCCATAAGCGCAGGCTGACGCGGGTACGGCCGGCGCGCCGATAATCGCGCCCTTCCCCTACGGCACGCCCCCGAAGCCCCACCCATGTCGTTTGCCCCTGAACCCGCGCCCGTCAAAGGCGCGGCACCCCGCACGGCCATTCTGGTGTGCAACCTCGGCACCCCTGCAGCGCCCACGCCCACGGCGGTGCGGCGCTACCTGAGCGAGTTCTTGCACGACCCACGGGTGGTCGAGATCCCGCGCTGGATCTGGTGCTTCATCCTGCATGGCGTCATCTTGCGCACCCGCCCGGCCCAATCGGCCAAACGTTATGCCAGTGTCTGGACAGCCCAGGGCTCGCCGCTCACCGTCTGGACCGACAAGCAGGCCAAGCTGCTCGCCGGCTACCTGGGCCAGCGCGGCCACCGCGTCACGGTGCGGTTTGCCATGCGCTACGGCGCGCCGTCCATCGCCTCGGTGCTCGACGAGCTCAAGGCCGGCGGTGCCCAACGGGTGCTGGTGCTGCCGATGTACCCGCAGTACTGCGCGGCTACCACCGGCAGCGTGTGCGACGCGGTCTACAAATGGGGCAAGCGCGTGCGCAGCCTGCCCGAGCTGCGTTTCATCAACCGCTTCCATGACGACCCGCGCTACATCGACGCGCTCGCCAAGCGGCTGATGGACCACTGGATGACCCACGGCCGTGGCGAAAAGCTGGTGATGAGCTTCCACGGCATGCCCAAGCGCACGCAGGCGCTCGGCGACCCCTATTTCGACGAATGCATGGAAACCGCCCGCCTGGTCGCCCGGCGGGCTGATGTAAAGCCCGAGAACCTTGTCGTCACCTTCCAGAGCCGCCTCGGCCGCGCCGAGTGGCTGCAGCCCTACACCGAGCCCACGCTTGTCAAGCTGGCCAAAGAAGGCATCAAGAAGATCGACGTGATCTGCCCTGGCTTCGTGGCCGACAACCTGGAAACGCTGGAAGAAATCAACCAGGAAGCCCGCGAGGCCTACTTGAAAGCCGGTGGCATCGAGTTCAACTACGTGCCATGCCTCAACGACCAGCATGAGTGGATGGCCGCGCTGACCTCGCTCGCCCTGCAGCACCTGCAAGGCTGGGAAACGCGCGCGCCCGAAACCACCACCCCCGCCTGATGAGCACACCCCCTGCCACCGTGCGGCTCGACAAGTGGCTGTGGGCAGCGCGCTTCTACAAGACGCGCAGCCTGGCCACGCAAGAGATCGACAAGGGCCGCATCCAGGTCAACGGCCAGGTCGCCAAGCCGTCGCGTGACCTCAAGCCCGGCGACCTGGTCGAGATTCGCCAGGGCCCGGTGCTGCGCGCCCTCCATGTGCGGGGCGTCAGCAACGCCCGCGGCCCGGCCCCGGTGGCCCAGGCGCTGTACGAAGAAACGCCCGAGAGCGTGGCCCGCCGTGAGGAGGCCGCCCGCCAGCGGCGCGAGACCCCCGAGCCCGCCCTGGCCATCGAACAAGGCCGCCCCACCAAGCGCGATCGCCGCCAGCTGGCCGACTGGGACCGCTGGAGCGCCTCGGCCGACCCCGACTGAAATCCCCCGAAACAAGCCCTTGAAAACCCCGGCGGCGCACCCACATGCCCGCCTTCGACAGGTATTCGACCCATGCAGAACACAGAAAACAGCCCCCAGAACCCCGCCGCCAACGAGCCCGGTGCCGCCCCCGTGGCCGAGAACGCCGCCGAGCAGCCTTCGCTGGACGCGCGGCTGGCCGAGATGTCCGACGCCTACCTGCGCGCCAAGGCAGAGACCGAAAACATCCGCCGCCGTGCCGAAGAAGAAGTCGTCAAGGCCCGCAAGTTTGCCGTCGAGAACTTTGCCGACAGCCTGCTGCCGGTGAAAGACAGCCTGGAGGCCGCCATCGCCATCCAGGCCGCCACCCCTGAGCAGCTGCTCGAAGGCGTGCATGCCACCCTGCGCCAGTTGTCGCAGGCGCTGGAGCGCAACAAGGTGATGGAGATCAGCCCCTCTGCTGGCACCAAGTTCGACCCCCACCAGCACCAGGCCATCAGCGTCGTGCCGGCCGACCAAGAGGCCAACAGCGTGGTCGCCGTGCTGCAAAAGGGTTACCTCATTGCCGACCGTGTGCTGCGCCCCGCGCTGGTCACGGTGGCCGCCCCCAAGTAATCAGGGCGCGAGAGCGCATCCACAAGCGCCGGCCCTTGAAAAGCCCGCACTTATCCACAACTCGAACACATCCAATCTTTCAGTCTCAGGAGCACTCACATGGCAAAGATCATCGGCATTGACCTCGGTACCACCAACTCGTGCGTGGCCATCATGGAAGGCAACACCACTCGGGTGATCGAGAACAGCGAAGGTGCACGCACCACGCCGTCCATCGTGGCCTACCAGGAAGACGGCGAGATCCTCGTCGGCGCCTCGGCCAAGCGCCAGGCCGTGACCAACCCCAAGAACACGCTGTACGCGGTGAAGCGCCTGATCGGCCGCAAGTTCACCGAGAAAGAAGTCCAGAAAGACATCGACCTGATGCCCTACAAGATCGTGGCGGCCGACAACGGCGACGCCTGGGTCGAGGTGCGTGGCCAGAAGCTCGCCGCGCAGCAGGTCAGCGCTGAAATTCTGCGCAAGATGAAGAAGACGGCCGAAGACTACCTGGGTGAGACCGTCACCGAGGCCGTGATCACCGTGCCGGCCTACTTCAACGACGCCCAGCGCCAGGCCACCAAAGACGCCGGCCGCATTGCCGGCCTGGATGTGAAGCGCATCATCAACGAGCCCACCGCGGCAGCGCTCGCCTTCGGCCTCGACAAGAACGCCAAGGGCGACCGCAAGATCGCCGTCTACGACCTGGGCGGCGGCACCTTCGACATCTCGATCATCGAGATCGCCGATGTCGACGGTGAAAAGCAGTTCGAGGTGCTGTCGACCAACGGCGACACCTTCCTGGGCGGCGAAGACTTCGACCAGCGCATCATCGACTACATCATTGCCGAGTTCAAGAAGGAGCAAGGCGTCGATCTGGGCAAGGACGTGCTGGCCCTGCAGCGCCTGAAGGAAGCCGCCGAAAAGGCCAAGATCGAGCTGTCGAACTCGACGCAGACCGACATCAACCTGCCCTACGTGACGGCCGATGCATCGGGCCCGAAGCACCTCAACATCAAGCTGACCCGCGCCAAGCTGGAGTCGTTGGTGGAAGAGCTGATCGAGCGCACCATCGCCCCCTGCCGCGTGGCCATCAAGGATGCCGGCGTCAAGAACAGCGAGATCGACGACGTGATCCTGGTCGGCGGCATGACCCGCATGCCCAAGGTGCAGGACAAGGTCAAGGAGTTCTTCGGCAAGGAGCCGCGCAAGGACGTCAATCCCGATGAAGCCGTTGCCGTGGGCGCCGCGATTCAGGGCCAGGTCTTGGGCGGCGAGCGCAAGGACGTGCTGCTGCTGGACGTGACGCCGCTGAGCCTGGGCATCGAGACCCTGGGCGGCGTGATGACCAAGATGATCAAGAAGAACACCACCATCCCGACCAAGTTCAGCCAGGTGTTCAGCACCGCCGACGACAACCAGCCGGCGGTGACCATCAAGGTCTACCAGGGCGAGCGTGAGCTGGCCTCGGGCAACAAGAGCCTGGGCGAGTTCAACCTCGAAGGCATCCCGCCGTCGCCGCGTGGCCTGCCGCAGATCGAGGTGAGCTTCGACATCGACGCCAACGGCATCCTGCACGTCGGCGCCAAGGACAAGGGCACCGGCAAGGAAAACAAGATCACCATCAAGGCCAACTC
>NZ_JADMJX010000073.1:2412-10041 GCF_018780185.1 Rhizobacter sp. | reverse complement strand
GCGAGTCGTTCATGATGTCGTAGACCATGTCGTGCACCTGCTTGTGCTCGAGCGGGTCGACGTTGATGCGACGCACATCGCCGTGCACACGGATCATCGGCGGCAGGCCGGCGGACAGGTGCAAGTCAGACGCTTTGTTCTTGACCGAGAACGCCAGCAGTTGGGTGATGTCCATGTGTCTCTTAGAGGGGTTGCGGCCTGCACGCGCCGTCGACAAGCGCCACTGGGATAGGCTCGCGGGATTATGGCGACGATTGCTTCGAACATACAACAAGTGCGCGGCCGCATCGCGAAGGCCTGTGCAGCCGCGCAACGACCCGTGCAAAGCGTCACGCTGCTAAGCGTAAGCAAAACTTTCAGCCCCGAAGCCGTGCGTGAAGCCTTTGCCGCCGGCGAGCGCTGCTTCGGCGAGAACTACGTGCAAGAAGGCATCGACAAGATCGCTGCACTGGCCGACCTGCGCGCGCAGATCGAGTGGCACCTGATCGGCCCCTTGCAAAGCAACAAGACGCGCATCGTGGCCGAACACTTCGACTGGGTGCACAGCGTGGAGCGCCTGAAGATCGCCGAGCGGCTCAACGAACAACGCCCCGCCCACTTGCCGCCGCTGCAGGTGTGCCTGCAGGTCAACATCAGCGGCGAGGCCAGCAAGAGTGGTGTCGCGCCGGCCGAGGTGCCCGCGCTGGCCCACGCGGTCGCGGCGCTGCCGCGCCTGCGCCTGCGCGGGCTGATGGCGATCCCCGAGCCCGGCACCGGCTCTGCTCCGCACCGCGCGCTGCGCGCGCTGCTCACGCGCCTGCAGGGCGAGGGTCTGGCGCTCGACACCTTGTCGATGGGCATGAGTGCCGACCTGGAGACCGCCATCGCCGAAGGGGCCACGCTGGTGCGCGTGGGTACGGCCATTTTTGGTGATCGCTGACGAGCTATTGGCGGTTTTGGCGGGTCAGTTTGGTGAGTAATCCAAGTTGCAAACGGATACCTTAGCGACTTGTTCACCCCCCTTCACAGCCGCCATGCCCCCGCCCCAAGCCCGTTTGCCCTCGCCGTATCGCCCTGAGAACGAGGTTGTGTCCAGCCTGCTGCGGCCACTGGCCGGCCGGCTCGACTGGCCCGCCGCCATGCGCACCGCGCGACCCTGGGTGCAGGCCGTGCGCGACAAGCCGGCGCCGTTCTGGGCGATGGAGTCGCTGCTGCGCGAGTACCCCATCTCCAGCGCCGAGGGCCTGGCCCTGATGCGATTGGCCGAGGCTCTGCTGCGCGTGCCCGACACTGAAACCGCCGTGGCGTTGACCGCCGACCAGCTCGGCAGCGCCTCGTTCGACGCCCATGCCGGCGGCCCGCACAAGATGCTGGCCAGCCTGTCGGCCAGCGCGATCACGCTGTCGAAGAAGTTGCTGCCCGACGCGCAAGGCGAGACCGGCCTGCTCAAGCGCCTGGGCGCGCAAACGGTGGTGGCTGCCACGGTGCGGGCCATCCAGCTGCTGGGGCGGCAGTTTGTGCTTGGCCGCTCGATTCAAGAAGCCATGCGCGAGGCCGACTCGGCCCGCAGCACCCAGCCCGCGCTGCGCTTCAGCTACGACATGCTGGGCGAAGGCGCCCGTACCGAGGCCGACGCGCAGCGCTACCTCGCGTCGTACCTGAACGCCATCGGTTCGATCGCCGGTGACCGTGTGGCCGCGCAGCCGATGGCCGCCGACGGAATCTCGATCAAGCTGAGCGCCCTCTTTTCGCGCTACGAAGACAGCCAGCGCGAGCGTGTGTTCAACGAGCTGCTGCCGCGGGTGTGGCAGCTGATCGAGCGCGCCGCGCAGGCCAACATCAACCTCACCATCGACGCCGAAGAAAGCGACCGCCTGGAGCTCTCGCTCGACGTGCTGGACGCGCTGGCCGAGCGCATCGCTGCCCACTTTCCGCAATGGCGCGGCTTCGGCCTCGCGGTGCAGGCGTACCAGACACGTGCCTTGCAGGGGGTGGACGAAGTGGCCCGCATCGCCCGCCGTCACGGCCTGCGTTTCATGGTGCGCCTGGTCAAGGGCGCGTACTGGGACGGCGAGATCAAGCGTGCGCAGGAGCTCGGCTTGAGCGGCTACCCGGTGTTCACCCACAAGCACCACACCGACATCTCCTACCTCGCCTGCGCGCAGGCGCTGATCGCGCAGGCCGACGTGATCTACCCGCAGTTCGCGACCCACAACGCCGGCACCATCGCGGCCATCCTGCAGATGGCCAAGGCGAACAACGCGGCCTTCGAGATGCAACGCCTGCACGGCATGGGTGAAGGGGTGTACCGCGAGGTGATGAAGGACGAGAGCATCCCCGTGCGCGTCTACGCCCCGGTGGGCGAGCACCGCGACCTGCTGGCCTACCTGGTGCGACGGCTGCTGGAGAACGGCGCCAATTCGTCTTTCGTGCACCAGCTGACCGATGAGGCGGTCGACATCGATGCACTGCTGGCGTCACCGCTGAACCCGGCCGAGGCACCCTCGCTCGCCCTGCCGCTGGCTCTGTATGGCGCTGGCCGCGCCAACTCGCGCGGCGTCGACCTGGCCTGCGTGGCCGAACGTGCGCCGCTGGAGCAGGCCGTGCACGCCACCCGCATCGACCCCGTGCCGGCGGCGACGACCCACGATGTGGTCGAGGCCATGTGCCGGCTTCACCAGGGCTTCGAGACCTGGAACCACACGCCGCTCGCCGAGCGCGCCGCTGCGCTTCGCCGCGCGGCCGATGCGCTGGAGCTGCGCCTGCCCGAGTTCTGCGGCCTGCTCGTCAAGGAAGCCCACAAGACCCTCGGCGACTGCGTGGCCGAAGTGCGTGAGGCGGTGGATTTCTGCCGCTACTACGCCGACCAGGCCGAGATGCGGCTTACGCCGCACACCCTGCCCGGCCCCACCGGCGAAAGCAACGAGCTGCGACTGCATGGCCGGGGGGTGTTCGTCTGCATCAGCCCATGGAACTTCCCCCTCGCCATCTTCGCCGGCCAGGTGGTCGCCGCCCTCGTCGCCGGCAACAGCGTGGCCGCCAAACCGGCCGAACAAACGCCTGCCGTGGCCCAGCGCATGGTGGCGCTGCTGCACGAGGCGGGCGTGCCCACCGACGCCCTCGTGCTGCTGCACGGCTCGGGCGAGACCATCGGTGCGGCCCTGGTCGCCCACGCCCACACCGCCGGCGTGTGCTTCACCGGCTCCACCGCGGTGGCCAAGATCATCAACCGCAGCCTGGCGGCCAAAGACGGCCCCATCGTGCCGCTGATCGCCGAAACCGGTGGCATCAACGCGATGGTGGTCGACAGCAGCGCGCTGCCCGAGCAGGTGACCGACGCGGTGGTGCAAAGCGCCTTCCGCTCGGCGGGCCAGCGCTGCTCGGCGCTGCGTCTGTTGTGTGTGCACGAGGGCATAGCCGATGGCGTGATCGAGATGATCCGCGGGGCCTTGAGCGAGTTGCGGGTCGACGACCCGGCGCTACTCGCCACCGACGTCGGCCCGGTGATCGACGACGAAGCCTTCGACAACATCCAGCGCCACATCAGCCGCTTGCGTCAGGAGGCGGTGTTGATCGGCAGCGCGCCCGCCCCGAGCAACGCCGTGCCGCGTCTCGTCGCGCCGATCGCCTTCGAGCTGCCACACATCGCCGACGTGAAGCAGGAGATCTTCGGCCCGGTGCTGCACGTGGTGCGCTGGGGTGGCGACGTGAACGAGGTCGTCAAGCAGATCAACGCCCTCGGCTACGGCCTCACGCTGGGCCTGCAGACGCGCATCGACAGCCGCGCATTGAAGCTCGCACAGACCGCCCGCATCGGCAACGTTTACGTCAACCGCAACATGATCGGCGCGGTGGTCGGTGTGCAGCCCTTCGGTGGCGAAGGCCTCTCCGGCACCGGCCCGAAGGCCGGCGGGCCGCATTACCTGTACCGCTTCTGCGCCGAACAGACGCTCACCATCAACACCGCTGCAGCAGGCGGCAATGCTGCGTTGCTCGCCGGATAGGCCCCCCAGTCGCTGCGCTCCTGCCCCCATGGGGCGACGCCTGGCGGCCCGGCAAAGCCGGTTCCGCGGGCGTTGCTCGGTCCATCAGGCCGGGTGCTGGTACCGGTGCTCCTGCGTCTTGCCGGCATAGCCGTAGGCACTGGCCCGCAGGTCGGCCACATGCACATAGGAGTGTTCGGCCACGCCGTCCAGCAGCTCGTCCATCGCCTGGTGCACGGCGGCCAGGTAGGCCGCCTTCTCGCGCTTGGTGTTGGTCTCGTCGGTGATGCTGACCATCCAGTGGTAGCTGCGCTGCCCGCCGTTCGACAGCGGTTTGCCGCCCAGATACCACTGGCGCGGGTCGATGAAGTCGACGACCACGGCCGTCACCGCCGGGTCTTTGCCGAGCAGGCGCGCGGTCAATTCGGTGGCAGCACCGGCCACCTGACCCGCGAGGTCGGCATCGGCGGCGCCCGAGATCTGCACATGGATGTAAGGCATGAAAACACTCCGTGGGTTGACTTGACAGAGCCAGTCTAGGTACGCAGCATTGATCTGATAAGCTGAATTATTCTGTTCAATTCATCGAAAACTCTGATGAGTGACCTCGACCCCCTCTGGCTGCGCAGCTTCGTGGCCATCGCCCAGGCCGGCTCGGTCACACGGGCGGCACAGCAAGTGCACCGCACACAGTCGGCGGTCAGCACCCATTTGCAGCAGCTCGAAAGCTCGGTGGGGGTGCAGCTCGTGCAGCGCAGCACACGCGCCTTGACGCTCACGGCCGAGGGCGAGCGCTTTCTGCCGCACGCCCACAAGCTGCTGGCCTGGCAAGACGAAGCCCGCGCCGCCGTGCAGCCTGCCGAGCAGACCGAGCTGCGGCGTGTGGGCATCAGCGAATACTTTCTGCCAGCACGCCTGGGCGAGCTGCTGGCCCTGCTGCGAGACACCACACCCGGCGCTCGCTACGAGTTGCTGTGGGCCAGCTCGGCCACCCTGCAGCAGCTGTGGTCGGCCGGCGAGATGGACCTGGCCGTGCTGACCAGCGCCCGCCCCCTGCCCGAGGCGCGCCTGTTGCGCCGCGAGCCGCTCGCCTGGGTTGCGGCCGTTGGCCTGCCCCTGCCCGCCAACGGCTCGGTGCCGCTGGTGCTGCTGGGGCCCGACTGCCCGGTGCGCACGATGGCGCTGGCAGCACTGGCCCGCTCCGGCCGGCCGCACCACATCCAGCTCAGCTGTGCCGGCGCCCATGGCGCAGTGGCCGCCATCCGGGCGGGCTGGGGCGTGGGCTGCCTCAACCAATCGGCCATCCCCCCCGACCTGAAGCCCTTGCCGGCCAACGAGGCGCGACACTGGCCGGCGCCCGGCCGCCTGTCGTTCTACGCGCTCGCGCGCCCTTCGATGCTGGTCACCGAGCGTGCGTTGCGGCGCTGGGCAGCCCTCTGAAACTTCTACACTGAGCCTCATGAACACCATTGCATTCATCGGCGGCGGCAACATGGCCAGCGCCATCATCGGCGGCCTGCTCAAGAGCGGGCGTTCCCCAGGCGACATCCTGGTGCTGGAGCCCAATGCCGAGCAGCGCTCGCGCCTGCAGCGCGACCTCTCGGTCATCACGCTCGAAGCGCCTGGCTCGGTGCTGCAACGCGCGGGCATCGTGGTCTGGGCCATCAAGCCGCAGAACTTCAAGGCCGCAGCCGAGGCCAGCCTGCCCCACATCGACAAAGCCCTGCAGTTCAGCGTGATGGCCGGCATCCGCAGCGACGACATGGCCAAGGTGCTCGGCACGCAGCGCATCGTGCGCTCGATGCCCAACACACCCGCGCTCATCGGCCAGGGCATTACCGGGCTGTATGCACGGCCCGCGGTGACCGCCCTCGAACGCAAGGAGATCGAGCGCCTGCTCGCGCCCACCGGGCGCACGCTGTGGGTCAATGCCGAAGCCGACCTCGACGCCGTCACCGCCCTCTCGGGCTCGGGCCCGGCCTACGTCTTCTACTTTGTTGAAGCCATGATGCAAGCGGCGGTCGAGATGGGCCTGAGCGAAGAGCAAGGCAAGCAACTCGCGCTCGCCACCTTCACGGGCTCGGCCGCCTTGGCGCAGGCCTCCAGCGACCCACCGGCGGTGCTGCGTGAACGGGTCACCTCCAAGGGCGGCACCACCTACGCGGCGCTCACCTCGATGGAGGCCAGTGGCGTGAAGAACGCTATCGTCAAGGCGCTCAAGGCCGCGCAACGCCGCGCCAACGAACTCGGCGACGAGTTCGGCCGCTGACGCCCTCTTGCGCCATGCCCCGGGTCATGCAAAGGCAGCATGACCCCCGAGTGAAATCATGGGCCGGTGGGCCTACAGTCTCCCCCCATGCCAGCGCCACGCATCACGAGTGCGGCGCGTGACTGGCATGACCCCATCAACGGAGACCGATCCCATGAGCTTCCTGTCCTACGTCACCCCCAGCGCCACCAGCCCCTGGCACACCTACCTGTCGCAAGTCGACCGCGTGCTGCCCTACATCGGCCACCTGGCGCACTGGGCCGAAACCTTGAAGCGCCCCAAGCGCGCGCTGATCGTCGACGTGCCGATCGAGATGGACGACGGCAGCGTGGCGCACTTCGAGGGCTTTCGGGTGCAGCACAACCTGTCGCGCGGCCCCGGCAAGGGCGGCGTGCGCTACCACCCCGATGTGACGCTTGAAGAAGTGATGGCGCTCGCCGCCTGGATGACGGTGAAGTGCGCCGCGGTCAACCTGCCCTATGGCGGCGCCAAGGGCGGCATCCGCGTCGACCCGAAGACCTTGTCGAAGAAGGAGCTGGAGCGCATGACCCGCCGCTACACCAGCGAGATCGGCATCATCATCGGCCCGCAGCGCGACATCCCCGCGCCCGACGTCAACACCAACGGCCAGATCATGGCCTGGATGATGGACACCTATTCGATGAACACCGGCACCACCGCCACCGGCGTGGTCACCGGCAAGCCGTTGCACCTGGGTGGCTCATTGGGTCGTGTGAAGGCCACCGGCCGTGGTGTGTTCGTCACCGGACGTGAAGCGGCACGCCGCATCGGGCTCAAGCTCGACGGCGCACGCATCGCAGTGCAAGGCATGGGTAACGTGGGCAGCGCGGCGGCCGAACTCTTCATCGGCGCCGGGGCCACGCTGGTGGCGGTGCAAGACCACACCGGCACCCTCGTCAACCCCAAGGGCTTCGACATGGCCAACACCATGGCCGTGCTCAAGCGCGACGGCGGCATCGCCGGCTACAAGGACGCGGAGAAGGTCGACAACGAAGACTTCTGGAGCGTCGACTGCGACATCCTGATCCCGGCCGCGCTCGAAGGCCAGATCACCGTGCCGCGCGCCAACCGCATCAAGGCGAAGCTGGTGCTCGAAGGTGCCAACGGCCCCACGCTGCCCGAAGCCGACGACGTGTTGCACGACCGTGGCGTGCTGGTGGTGCCCGACGTGATCTGCAACGCCGGTGGCGTGACGGTGAGCTACTTCGAGTGGGTGCAAGACTTCTCGAGCTTCTTTTGGAGCGAAGACGAGATCAACGTGCGGCTCGACAAGATCATGGTCGATGCGCTGAAGCACATCTGGGACACCGCCGACCACCACAAGATCACGCTGCGCACTGCGACCTTTGCGGTGGCCTGCGAGCGCATCCTGACCGC
>NZ_JADMJX010000073.1:0-2312 GCF_018780185.1 Rhizobacter sp. | reverse complement strand
GGCCAGCCCAGGCCGAGCTGCATGCCGATCGCGCCCCACACCGCGATGAAGAGCGCGTAGAAGCCCATCACGCCCGCGACATCAAAACGGCCCAGCGTGATGGCCGAGGTGCGAATGCCGATCTTCAGGTCGTCGTCACGGTCGACCATCGCGTATTCGGTGTCGTAGGCAATCACCCAGCACAGGTTGCCGAGCAACAGCCACCACGCCACCGCCGGCACCTCGCCCTGCACGGCGGCAAACGCCATCGGGATGCCGAAGCTGAACGCCACACCCAGCACCGCCTGCGGCATCGAGAAAAAGCGCTTGGTGAAGGGGTAGAAGATGCTCACCGCGAGCGCGGCCACGCTCCAGGCGATGGTGGCGGTGTTGGTGGTGAGCACCAGCAGGAAGGCGACGAAGGCGAGCACGGCGCCGAGCACGAGCGCTTCTTTGGCGCTGACGGCGCCACTGGTCACCGGGCGCTCGGCGGTGCGTTTCACGTGCTTGTCGAAGTCGCGGTCGGCCACGTCGTTGACGGCACAGCCGGCGCTGCGCATTAGAAAAGTGCCGAGCACGAACACGATCAGCAAGTGCCAGCCGGGGAAGCCGCCCGCCGCGATCCACAGCGCCGACAGCGTGGGCCACAGCAGCAGGTAGCTGCCGGCGGGGCGATCCCAGCGGATCAGGTTGAGATAGAGCGACGGGCGCGAGGGGCTGCTGTGGGTCATGCCCGCAAGTCTATGGTTTCGGGCGACACTTCCAGGCGTCCGGGACGCAGGAGAAGACCGACGTCCACAAACCTTTCATGCGGCGCTCGGGGTTGAGCTGAGTGGCCCAGCCGAGCTTGCCGCGCAAGTGCGCACGAAAGTCCACATGCCGGTCCTGCGTGGAGGGGTCGTGCGCGCAGCGCACATCACCTCACGCCGCGAATGTCTAGCTCAGTCCAAAGCCATGGGGGTACCCAGAGCACGAGCCCGGTAGCCGAAACCCTCGAACTCGCTTTCGTCTTGGCGTGCGGCCGCGGGCGGATGATGGCCAGCTAACGCCCCACCGCATTGGCCATCAGCGAGGCCGACAGCAGCACCAGCGCAAGCAAGACCATCTGCGCCGACAGCAACCGGGAGATCAGCTTGTGCTGTGCCTCGCTCACCACCGGTGCGCGACCCGCCTGGATGTCGGGCCGCCAGCGGGCAAAGCGGACCGTGGGATAGATCGACAACAGGCCGATCAGCACGAACAGCGTGACCTTCAGGTGAAAGAAGGGGTTGGACAGGTAGAACTCGAAGCCCTTTTCATACGCATAGGCGCGAACGAGCCCCACCACCAGCACCAACCCGGCAAAGAGCCCGTAGCAGCGGTCGGCCAGCGCCAGGCGCCGCGCCTCGATGGCGGTGGGCGCCTTGCTGAACGTGAACCACTCGAAGAACAAGGTGGCCACGACGCCGAAGGCGGCAATGAAGTGGATGTAGGCGAACAGAGACTTCACAAGCATGGCGGGCTCCGGTGACGGGTGGTACCAGTGTGCCGGCGGCGCCCCACGGCCGCCATCGCGCCGCGACGAACCGCTCTCTTGCGGCGCGAGATGTCGTCTGCTGGGCGCGAGCGGTCAGCCTTCGAGTTGCTTCTGGAACACGAGCCCGGCGTGCTCGCGCAGCGCATGGAACTTGATCTTGGGCCAGTTCTCCTGCATCGCCCGCAGCTCGCCAGCGTATTCGAGCAACACACACGGGGCGTCGACCGCGTCGAGCGCCACGCGGTGGGCGTTGCCGTCGATGAAGCGTTTCAGCTCGCGCTCGTCGGCGGCCGCGCCTTCGCCGGTTTCGCAGGTCACCCAGCGCGCCACGTTGTAGCGCGCCGGCATGATGCGCGCCTTGACGCCGTATTCGTGTTCAAGCCGGTGCGCGACCACCTCGAACTGCAGTTGACCGACCGCACCGAGCAGCAGCACCGTGCCGGCCACCGGGCGGAAGACCTGGATCGCGCCTTCTTCACCCAGCTGGGTGAGCCCGGCCCGCAGCTGCTTGGTGCGCAGCGGGTCGGCCACTTCGACGCTTCTGAACATTTCGGGCGCGAAGAATGGCAGGCCGGTGTACTGCAAGACCTCGCCTTCGGTCAGCGTGTCGCCGAGCTGCAGCACTCCGTGGTTGGGGATGCCGATGATGTCGCCGGCGAAGGCTTCGTCGAGCAACTCTCGCCGTTGTGAAAGAAAACTCACCACCGTGTTGGGGCGCAGCTCCTTGCCCGAGCGGGTGACCTTCAATCGCATGCCGCGCTTGAAATGGCCGCTGGCCACGCGCACGAAGGCGATGCGGTCGCGGTGCGCCGGGTCC
>NZ_JADMJX010000332.1:7993-10285 GCF_018780185.1 Rhizobacter sp. | reverse complement strand
TCGGCCGAACTGGCGTCGATCTGCTCCAAGCTCGGCCGCATCCCGACCAAGGAAGAGTACCTGGCCGACATGGGCGTGCTCACCGCGGCCAGCGACAAGGTCTACCAGTACCTGAACTTCGACAAGATCCAGGACTTCACCGACGCAGCCGAGAAGGTCAGCGCCTGATCCTCTTCAGCTGAAAAGCAAAAGCCCCTCGGTGCAAACCGAGGGGCTTTTTTTACGCCTTCGTCCGAGTCAGGGCATCAGCCCATCGTACCCACCGCAATGTCTTGCAAGCCGACACGCTCCGGCATCGGGGTGAAGTCACTGGAACCCGACGAAGCCGAGAACGTGGCCATCGCACCCACGAGCGACTGCACCTGCGAATCGGTCAGCACCGAGCCGTCGCTGAATCGGAAGTCTTCGACGTGGTAGCGAGAACCCAGGTACCAGTTCTGGAACACCATCCGGTCGCTGGTGCCGGTGATCGATGCTTCCAGGCTGTTGCCGACGCGCCGGTACAGCATGTCGGACTGGGTGATGCCCGGCGCAAAGCGAACGCTGTCTCTCACCCCTGTCGACGGATCGCTTTCCTGAACGGTGTCGACGCCGTACCCACGAGCGAACACATAGTTGTCAGCGCCCGTGCCACCCGCCAGCGTGTCGTTGCCGCCCTGGCCATCCAGGGTGTCGGCTCCGCCACCACCATTCATCAGGTTATGGCCGGCGTTGCCGGTCAACACATTGCCCAAGGCGTTGCCGTTGGCGTAGAGGTTGGAAGCACCGGTCAAGGTGAGGTTTTCAACGTGGTTGCCCAGCCCGAGCGACACGCTGGACAACACCGTGTCCACGCCTTCACCACTGAGCTCGGTCACGACGTCAGACGATGAGTTCACGACATAGGTGTCGTTGCCCGTGCCGCCCAGCATCGTGTCGCCGCCCAGCCCCCCGTCCAGCCAGTCATTGCCGGCCAGGCCGGTCAGGCGGTTGTTGCCGGAGTTGCCGATGAGGGTGTTGGACAGTTGGTTGCCGGTACCGCTCAGCCCTGATGACCCCAGCAGGCTCAAGTTCTCGACGTGACTGCCCAGCACCAGGCTCACCTGGCTGCGTACCAGGTCGACGCCTTCGTTCAGGTTCTCGACCACCTGGTCCGCGGCCGTGTCGACGACGTAGGTGTCGTCGCCCGCACCACCCACCATCTGGTCAGACCCTGCCCCCCCGTCGAGCGTGTTCGCGCCGGCGTTGCCGACCAGCAGGTTGTCGAGCGCATTGCCGGCGCCGTTCAACGCCGCCGTGCCACCCAGCACCAGGGCCTCCAACTCGGCACCCAGGCTGTAGTTCACGAGCGAATGCACCGTGTCGACACCGCCGCCAGGCAACTCGGTTACCACGTCGGCCAGGTCATCGACCACGTAGCTGTCGTTGCCCAGGCCGCCCGCCATGGCATCGGCACCCGCCGCGCCATCGAGGAGGTTGGCGCCATCGTTGCCCGACAAGGTGTTGTCCAAGGCGTTGCCGGTTCCATCGACATCGCCCGAACCCAAGAGGCCCAGGTTTTCAACGTTGTCGCCCAGCGTGTACGAAGCCTCTGAAACGACGGTGTCGATGCCGGCGTTCGCCGTCTCGACGACCATGTCTTGTCCGTCCACCACGTAGGTGTCGTCGCCGCTTCCGCCATGCAGCCGGTCGTCACCCAAACCGCCGTGAAGCAGGTCGTTGCCAGCGTCACCGACGAGCAGGTCGTTGCCCTCCAGCCCGAAGATGATGTCATCCCCCAGACCACCGTCGAGCACGTCAGCCGCGACGGTGCCGACCAGGTGGTCGTTCACCGGCGCGAGCTTGCGGTCTATGGCCAGGCCATCCCACACCACACCATCGGCGAACTGGATGATCGGCCGTTCTTGCGGCGGGAAGTTGAAGTAGTAGGGGATTCGCACCGAGTCGCTGCTGCCCGCAATGCTCAGGATCAGCGCTTCGTATTCGGCTTGCACGATCACTTCGGTCAAATCAATGCCTGCACCAAAGACCAGCCGGTCTTGCTCGCCATCGGACCAGCTGAAGACGGTGTCTTGCCCATCACCACGCCCGAAGACATAGGTGTCTGCGCCCGTGCCACCGTCGAGCAGATCGTTGCCCGCGTCACCGTAGAGGATGTCGTCGCCGTCGCCGCCGAACAGCATGTCGTCGCCCAGCCCCCCGTCGAGCGTTTCGCTCTGGCCCGGTTGGCCGACCAGGTCGTCGTCGCTCGGGAAGAGCTTGCGCTCGATGGCCAGCCCGTCCCACACCGCACCGTCGGCGAACTGGATGTTC
>NZ_JADMJX010000332.1:2305-7893 GCF_018780185.1 Rhizobacter sp. | reverse complement strand
CGGGGAAGCTGAGCACGGTGTCTTGGCCATCCCCCCGTCCGAAGACATAGGTGTCAGCACCCATGCCACCGTCGAGCAGATCGTTGCCCGCGTCACCGTACAGGATGTCGTCACCCTCTCCGCCGATCAATACGTCGTTGCCCAGCCCCCCATCGAGCGTCTCGCTCTGCCCGGGTTGCCCCATCAGGGCGTCGTCGCTCGGGTTCACCTTGCGCTCGATGGCCTGGCTGTCCCACACCGCGCCATCGGCGAACTGGATGTTCGGCCGCTCTTGCGGCGCGAAGTTGAAGTAGTCGGCTATGCGCACCGAGTCGCTGCTGCCCGCCAGGGTGAGCACGAGTGCTCCGCCGTCGGCGCGCACGTCCACGTCGCTCAGGCCGATGCCGGCCCCGAAGCGCAGCCGGTCTTGCTGGCCGTCGGGCATGCTGAAGATCACGTCCTGCCCATCACCCCGTCCGAAGACGTAGGTGTTGGCACCCGTGCCGCCATCGAGCGCGTCGTTGCCGGCGTCGCCGTACAGGATGTCGTCGCCATCACCGCCGGACAGGAAGTCGTTGCCCAGCCCGCCGTCCAGCGTCTCGCTCTGGCCGGGTTGGCCTGCCAGATAGTCGTCGCTCGGGTTCACCTTGCGCTCGATGGCCAGCCCGTCCCACACCGCACCGTCGGCGAACTGGATGTTCAGGCGGTCCTGGGGCGCGAAGTTGAAGTAGTTGGCGATGCGCACGCTGTCGCTGCTGCCCTGCAGTGTCAGGATCAGGTCGCTGCCTTGCATTTGCACATCGACGTCGCTCAGGCCGATGCCATTGCCCAGGCGCAGGCGATCCTGCTGGCCGTCGGGGAAGCTGAACACGGTGTCCCGCCCATCCCCTCGCCCGAAGACATAGGTGTCGGCGCCCGTGCCACCGTCGAGCATGTCGTTGCCGGCGTCACCGTAGAGGATGTCGTCGCCGTCACCGCCGAACAGGTTGTCGTTGCCCAGGCCACCGTCCAACGTCTCGTTCTGGCCCGGTTGGCCGGCGAGGTTGTCGTCGCTGGGCATGAGCTTGCGATCGATGGCCAGCCCGTCCCACACCGCACCGTCGGCGAACTGGATGTTCAGGCGGTCCTGGGGCGCGAAGTTGAAGTAGTTGGCGATGCGCACGCTGTCGCTGCTGCCCTGCAGTGTCAGGATCAGGTCGCTGCCTTGCATTTGCACATCGACGTCGCTCAGGCCGATGCCATTGCCCAGGCGCAGGCGATCCTGCTGGCCGTCGGGGAAGCTGAGCACGGTGTCTTGGCCATCCCCCCGTCCGAAGACATAGGTGTCAGCACCCATGCCACCGTCGAGCAGATCGTTGCCCGCGTCACCGTACAGGATGTCGTCACCCTCTCCGCCGATCAATACGTCGTTGCCCAGCCCCCCATCGAGCGTCTCGCTCTGCCCGGGTTGCCCCATCAGGGCGTCGTCGCTCGGGTTCACCTTGCGCTCGATGGCCTGGCTGTCCCACACCGCGCCATCGGCGAACTGGATGTTCGGCCGCTCTTGCGGCGCGAAGTTGAAGTAGTCGGCTATGCGCACCGAGTCGCTGCTGCCCGCCAGGGTGAGCACGAGTGCTCCGCCGTCGGCGCGCACGTCCACGTCGCTCAGGCCGATGCCGGCCCCGAAGCGCAGCCGGTCTTGCTGGCCGTCGGGCATGCTGAAGATCACGTCCTGCCCATCACCCCGTCCGAAGACGTAGGTGTTGGCACCCGTGCCGCCATCGAGCGCGTCGTTGCCGGCGTCGCCGTACAGGATGTCGTCGCCATCACCGCCGGACAGGAAGTCGTTGCCCAGCCCGCCGTCCAGCGTCTCGCTCTGGCCGGGTTGGCCTGCCAGATAGTCGTCGCTCGGGTTCACCTTGCGCTCGATGGCCAGCCCGTCCCACACCGCACCGTCGGCGAACTGGATGTTCAGGCGGTCCTGGGGCGCGAAGTTGAAGTAGTTGGCGATGCGCACGCTGTCGCTGCTGCCCTGCAGTGTCAGGATCAGGTCGCTGCCTTGCATTTGCACATCGACGTCGCTCAGGCCGATGCCATTGCCCAGGCGCAGGCGATCCTGCTGGCCGTCGGGGAAGCTGAACACGGTGTCCCGCCCATCCCCTCGCCCGAAGACATAGGTGTCGGCGCCCGTGCCACCGTCGAGCATGTCGTTGCCGGCGTCACCGTAGAGGATGTCGTCGCCGTCACCGCCGAACAGGTTGTCGTTGCCCAGGCCACCGTCCAACGTCTCGTTCTGGCCCGGTTGGCCGGCGAGGTTGTCGTCGCTGGGCATGAGCTTGCGATCGATGGCCAGCCCGTCCCACACCGCACCGTCGGCGAACTGGATGTTCAGGCGGTCCTGGGGCGCGAAGTTGAAGTAGTTGGCGATGCGCACGCTGTCGCTGCTGCCCTGCAGTGTCAGGATCAGGTCGCTGCCTTGCATTTGCACATCGACGTCGCTCAGGCCGATGCCATTGCCCAGGCGCAGGCGATCCTGCTGGCCGTCGGGGAAGCTGAGCACGGTGTCTTGGCCATCCCCCCGTCCGAAGACATAGGTGTCGGCGCCCGTGCCACCGTCGAGCAGGTCGTTGCCGGCTCGACCTTCGAGGGTGTCGTTTCCTTCCAGGCCAATGAGTGTGTCGTTGCCGTCTTCACCGGCAAGAAAGTCGTCTTGGGGGGTTCCTACTACGAACAGGTCAGGCATGTTGTCCTCCGTTGATGTGTTGTCCGCCAGACACCTTGTCGATCAAGACAGGCGCCCTCCTTGGCGGGGCAGTGAGCCGAGTCACAAGCACCCTGTTGGCTCCCAGAGCGCCGGGGCATTCTAGGCAGACGACAGGGAAACATTTGCACACAAATAGCGAGTTAGATGAGTGGCTGCAATCCGCGCCTCTGCCCACAGGGAGCCGACAGCCAGCCTGCAGGCCCGCCTGCTAAAAATCGAACAGCAGCGACGCCGAAGGGCCGCGTGCGCGCACGCTGACTTCCGACGAGAGGAGGTCGGTGCTCCACCCGCTTTCGCGCCACGAGTAGCCCAATCGCAAGCCCACTCGCTTCTCGGGCCGCAGCACCAAGCCCAAATCGGCGTTGCGGGTGGCGATGTCGAGCGACCTGCCGCCCCATGTCAAACGCAGCTCCAGCGCCATCAGGTCATTGAAGCGCCACCTGGGTGTGAGGCCGCCATACGCTACCGCCCTGCTGTAGTGCGTCGAGGGCTGCAAGAGCGACACCGTCGGCTGCACCTTGGCATCGAAACGCAGGTGTGCCACACCGAACACCGGCTCCATCTCCAGATGACGGCCGAACAGGAAGGTGTGGCTATAGCCCAGATACGCATGCGCCACCGTCACCTCGTTGCGCAAACTGTCGGGGCCTGGCAGGGGGGTGTCACTCGGGTTGAGGCGTATCTCCTGCCCGGCCCGCAACTCTTGCGTTCCCTCGGCACGGTAGCGTTCGTAGCCGATCTGGATGCCGCGCAGGCTCTCGGCATTGCGTGCCCATGTCTCAGGGCGCACGGTCACACGCACCGATGCAACCGCCGATTTGTGGTCGTTGACGTGCACGGTGTCGGTGAATGCCGCACAACCAGCAAGAAACCAGGCCGCTGCGCAGACCAGCGCCAGGCGGACGGTGCCAATTGATTGAACCATTGAATGCCCTCTGCCTTGTTGATGCGACCCCGGCATTCTCAACGCATTTTCACGACCCCTGAATGACAAACGGCCCGCTTCACAGCGGGCCGTTGAGCGTGGTCACATCAGGTCGTCAATCAAGCGCCAGCTGGTAGGTACCCGCCGAGCCCGTGCTGCCGCTCACGTAGCGCACCCGCACGTAGTAGGTGGCGGCGGTTGTGCCGTTGTTCTTGACGCCCAGGCTGTCGAGCGCCCCGGTGCCCAGCCTGCTGCTCGCCAACTCGGTGCCCGCACTGCTGTAGATGTACAGGTCGTAGTTGGCCGCGCTGTTGGGGGTGAGCCTGGCGCCCAGCGTGCTGCCGGCGTTGATGCTGACGCGGTAGTAGTCGGTGTCGCTGCTGCTGGAGATGCTGCCCGCGATGGTGACGCCCTCGCGCGCCACCTGCGCGGTGCCGGTCGTGTTGTTCGACTCGACCTCGGCCACCGTGTTGGTCGGTGGCGGGTTGGTCGTGCCGCCGCCCGCGGCCACCACGGCGGCGTAGGCGTTGACGATGCCGGTGCCGCACTGCGAGCAGGTGGCCGGGAAGGCCCGCGCCGAGCTCTTGAGTCGCGTGGCCACCTGGTCGGGTGTGAGCGATGGGTTCGCCGACAACATCAAGGCGACCACGCCAGCCACGTGCGGCGCGGCCATCGAGGTGCCCTGGTAGTAGGCGTAGTTGTCGCTGCCCGGGGTGGTCGAACCGCTGTTGAGCGTGGACAAGATGCCATTCGCCGCACCCGAAGCGGTGTCACCGCCGGGCGCCGCCACAGCCACCAATGCACCGTAGTTCGAGTAGGACGCGCGACCGCCGTTGCGATTGGTGGCTGCCACGGTGATCACGCCCGAACAACTGGCCGGAGAGAAGCCCGAGGCGTTGGCATTGCTGTTGCCCGCCGCCACCACCACCACAGTGCCCCGGCTGCGCGCCGAGTTGATGGCGTTCTGCGAAGTGGTGTCGCACGAGCCGCTGCCACCCAGCGACATGTTGATCACGCGCGCCGGGTTGGCATTGGCCGGGATGCCCGAGACCGTGCCGCCGGAGGCCCAGATGATGCCGTCGGCAATGTCGGAGGTGTAGCCGCCACATTTGCCGAGCACACGCACCGGCAGCACGCGGGCGCGGTAGGCCACACCGGCCACACCGCTGCCGTTGTTGCTGACGGCGGCGATGGTGCCCGCCACGTGCGTGCCGTGCCAGCTGCTGTTGTGCGACGGGCTGAACAGGCCGCAGGCACCGAAGCTCGCGTAGTCGCCGGGGTCGCGGGCATCGCTGTCGCGGGCGTTGCCGTCACCGGCGCTGGTCGTGTCCTTGATGAAATCGTAGCCACCCACGATGTTGGCCGCCAGATCGCCATGCGGGCGGTAGCCGGTGTCGATCACGGCCACCACCACGCCCGAGCCGGTCGACAAGTCCCAGGCTGGCGGCAGGTTGATGCCGCCACGGGCTTCGTAGTAATGCCACTGCTGGCCATATTGCGTGTCATTCGGCGTGGCCAGGGCCTGCAGGATGCGGTCGGGCTCGGCGTATTCGACCGTGCTGTCGCTGTCCATGATTTCGCGTGCCAGCTGGCGCATGTCGGCATGACCCAGGCGCTGCTCCAGCTTCATGATGTGCGTGCCGAGTGCCCCCTGGCGCAGCAGCTGCATGCGCAGGCCGCGGCGTGCGGCGGCATCTTGCGCGCGGCGGTGCAGCTGCGAGCGCTCGACGCCAAGCGACGCAGCCTCGCGGTACTTCACGATAAGGCGGTCGGTGGGCAGCGGCTCGGCGGCGCTGGTGGCCACTTGAAGCGCCACGTCGGCGCTGCCGGCGTGCACCAGGGCGGGCACAGCGGCCAGCACCAGGGCCGTCAACATGCGACCAGTTCGGGGTGTCGGGAACATGCTGTCTCCTCTTTGTTGGTGTGATTTCCGTCACGCGC
>NZ_JADMJX010000332.1:0-2205 GCF_018780185.1 Rhizobacter sp. | reverse complement strand
CCGCCCGCACCGTCGTGCAGGCGATGCGCGCAGTGCTCCTGCCATTGCGCGCGCTCGGCATCGCTCAAGGTGTGCGGGAAGTTGCGCGCGCGGTAGCGGAAGAAGAGCTCATCGAGCCGCTTGTCGGCAAACGCCGGGCGCTTGTCGGCCAGTTGTTCGGGCTTCAGGCCGCGCAGGCGCTGCAGGCTGCGCCGGTCTTCGTTGCCGATGAAGCCGCCGTAGAGGTCTTCGTCGACATCGGGCGCACGCTCGGGCGCCGGCCGCTCGAACACCGCCGGCCACATGCCGGCCAGCAGCTGGCCTTTCTGTGCCAACTGCTCAGCGTGGCGCAGCGCCTGCTCGATGTCGAGGCCCCACTTGCTCGCCATGGTGTCGGCAAAGGGCTTGTAGTTGCCCACCACGATGGGTGACTTGTTGATGTGGATGGTCTTGATCGGCAGGCGCAACACGCCTTCGGGCAAATCGTCGCTCTTGCTGAACATGCGCTGACGCAGGGTGTCGACGTCGAGCGTGAAAAGCTCCGCCGGGTCGGCCGCCAGGTCCCACACGATGACTTCGTTCTTGTTGGTCGGGTGCGGCGCGAGCGGCCACACCAGGGCCGTGCAACCGCGCTCCACGCCATACATGCCCGACACATGCAGGAAGGGCCTGCCCACACCCATCTCGCGCACGACCTCGTCTTTCTTGCGCAGGCGCAGGCAGAACTCCCACAGCTTGGGCTGGCGCTGCTTGATCAGCCGCGCCATCGCGATGGTGGCACGCACGTCCGACAAGGCATCGTGCGCCGCTTCATGCATCAACCCATTGGCTTTGGTGAGGTGCTCCAGCTTGAACGACGGGCGCCCGTCTTCATGCAAGGGCCACTCGATGCCTTCGGGGCGCAGCGCCCAGGTGACGCGCACCACGTCGAGCAGGTCCCACCGGCCGCACTGGTTTTGCCACTCGCGCGCATAGGGGTCGATCAGGTTGCGCCAGAAGAGGTGGCGCGTCACCTCGTCGTCGAAGCGGATCGAGTTGTAGCCCACGCCCACGGTGCCGGGTTGGGCCAGTTCTTTTTCGATGACGTCGGCAAACGCATGCTCGGGCAGGCCTTGCGCCAGGCAGGTTTGCGGCAGGATGCCGGTGAGCAGGCAGGCCTCGGGTTCGGGCAGGTAGTCGGGCGCGGGCTGGCAATACACCATCACCGGTGGGCCCACTTCGTTGAGATCGGCGTCGGTGCGCACGCCGGCAAACTGCGATGGGCGGTCGCGGCGCGGCACGCGGCCGAAGGTTTCGTAGTCGTGCCAGTAGAAGGTCAGGTCGCTCATGTGGGGCAATCTACCAGCCCAGGGGCATCGGCTAAGCTATCTGATCGAAACCAATCTCCGTTCGGGCTGAGCCTGTCGAAGCCAGCGCGGGCTTCGACAGGCTCAGCCCGAACGGTGTCGGTCGAAACGTTCTTACTCATTTGCACAGCGGAGACCTTTCCATGACTCGCGTTTTCAACTTCAGCGCCGGCCCTGCCGCCCTGCCCGAATCGGTTCTGCGCCAGGCAGCCGACGAAATGCTCGACTGGAAGGGCTCCGGCATGTCGGTCATGGAGATGAGCCACCGCGGCAAGGAGTACATGTCGATCCACGCGCAGGCCGAGGCCGATCTGCGCGAGCTGCTGGCCATTCCGGCCAACTACAAGGTGCTGTTCCTGCAAGGGGGCGCGATCGGCCAGAACGCCATCGTCCCGATGAACATGTTGCGCGGCAAGACCAGCGCCGACTACATCAACACCGGCGAGTGGGCCAAGAAGTCGATCAAGGAGGCCAAGAACTACTGCAAGGTCAACGTGGCAGCCACGGCCGAAGCCACCGGCTTCACCAGCGTGCCGCCACAAAGCACCTGGAAGCTCGACCCCGACGCGGCCTATGTGCACATCTGCTCCAACGAAACCATCGGCGGCGTGGAGTACCACTTTGTGCCCGACACCGGTGCCGTGCCCTTGATCGCCGACATGTCGTCGAACATCCTGTCGCGCCCGATCGACGTCAGCAAATACGGCCTGATCTACGCCGGTGCGCAAAAGAACATCGGCCCGGCCGGCCTCACGATCGTGATCGTGCGCGAAGACCTGCTGGGCCACGCGCTGCCCATCACGCCCTCGGCCTTCGACTACAAGCAGCAGGCCGACAACGACTCCATGCTCAACACCCCGCCCACCTACGCGATCTACAT
>NZ_JADMJX010000205.1 GCF_018780185.1 Rhizobacter sp. | reverse complement strand
CCGTGCCCAGCGGGCTCACCAGCGTGGTGTGCAGCGACTGGTAGCCGTTGGCCTTGGGGATGGCGATGTAGTCCTTGAAGCGGCCCGGCAGCGGCTTGTAGAGCTGGTGCAGCACGCCGAGCGCCAGGTAACACTCGGGCAAGGTGTTGACCACGATGCGAAAACCGAAGATGTCGTTGACCTGCGCAAAGCTCAGGTGCTTGTCGCGCATCTTGGCGTAGATGGAATAGAGCGTTTTTTCGCGGCCGAAGACCTGCACTTTCTGCTTGGCGTCGGCGAAGGCCTTTTCGACCTCGTGCTGGATGCGGTCGACGATGTCGCGGCGGTATCCGCGCGCGCGCAGCACCGCCTTGGACAGTGCTGCATGCCGCCAGTGTTTCAGGTGCTGGAAAGAGAGCTCTTGCAGCTCGCGGTAGGTCTGGTTCAGGCCCAGGCGGTGAGCGATGGGGGCGTAGATGTCTAGCGTTTCACGGGCGATGCGGATGCGTTTGGCCGCCACCATCGCCCCCATGGTGCGCATGTTGTGCAGCCGGTCGGCCAGCTTGATCAGGATCACGCGCACATCGCGCGCCATCGCCAGCAGCATCTTGCGGAACGATTCGGCCTGAGACTCTTCCTTGGTCGAGAACTGCAGCTTGTCGAGCTTGGTCAGGCCGTCGACCAGGTCGGCGGTGGCGGCGCCAAAACGTTCGATGAGCTCGACCTTGGTCACGCCGCAGTCTTCCATCGCGTCGTGCATCAGCGCGGCCATGATGGCCTGCGCGTCGAGCTTCCAGTCGGCGCACAGGCCGGCCACCGCGATGGGGTGGGTGATGTAAGGCTCGCCGCTGGCGCGGAACTGGCCCAGGTGGGCCTCGTCGGCGAAACGGTAGGCCTCGCGCACGCGCTTGATGTCGGAGGCGTCGAGGTAGTCGAGCTTCTTGGTCAGCGTGGCGAAAGAGGCCGCGGCGGCGTCACTCGTGGCCGCTGGCACAGCCGGCTCGCGCACGCGCCGGCCCACGCCGCTGGCAGCGTCGCGAATCCAGGTGGTGATGGGGCCGGCCATGCCCCGAATTTATCGCGGATCGGGCAAGACCTTGTTCAGACGCCCCAAAAGCAAACGGCCCCGAAGGGCCGTTGCGATGCAGAGTTGGGCCGTGGGTCTCAGATCGGCACCTTGCGCAGCATCTCGATGCCGACTTCGCCAGCGGCGATTTCGCGCAGCGCAGTCACGCCGGGCTTGTTCTTGGTTTCGATCTTCGGGGCGTGGCCCTGGCTCAGCATGCGGGCGCGGTAGGTGGCTGCGAGCACCAACTGGAAGCGGTTCGGGATCTTGACGAGACAGTCTTCGACGGTGATGCGGGCCATGGAGGTGCTCCGGTGAGGGTACTAACGGGCTAACTGAGATTGAGGGCCGCAAAGACAGCAGGCTTGCTTCTTCGCAGGGCAGCGTATTTGAGTCGCTGCGAATGAACGATCGCCTTCAGGTCGAAAAGCGCCGTTTCAAACAAGGCGTTGATTATAACGAAGTCGAAATACTTGGCCTGAGCCACCTCGATGCGCGCGTTGGCCAGGCGCTGGGCGATCACCTCGGGCTGGTCTTCGCCGCGGCGGGTGAGGCGCTGGGCGAGCTCGTCCCAGCTGGGCGGCAAGATGAAGATCAGGATGGCGTTGGGAAAGAGCTTCTTGATCTGCAGCGCGCCCTGGTAGTCGATCTCGAGCACCACGTCTTGCCCGCTGCCAATGAGGTGTTCGACCTCGGCGCGAGAGGTGCCGTACAGGTTGCCATGCACCTCGGCCCACTCGAAAAACTCGCCGGCTGCGATCTTGCGGCGAAATTCGGGCTCGTCGATGAACAGGTATTCGCGCCCTTGTTGCTCCTGGCCGCGTGGCTTGCGGGTGGTGTGCGAGATCGACACCACCAGGTGCGAATCCATCTGCAACAAGGCATTGACGAGGCTCGACTTGCCAGCGCCGCTGGGCGCCGCGACCACGAAGAGGTTGCCGGGGTAGTCGGTTGCTTGGTCCATCACTCGAGATTCTGGACTTGCTCGCGCAGTTGTTCGATCAGGACTTTCATCTCCACCGAGATGTTGGTCAGCTCCAGCGTCGACGACTTGGAGCCGAGCGTGTTGGCTTCACGCAGCAACTCTTGTATCAGGAAGTCGAGTCTCTTCCCGACCTCGCCGCCGGCCTTGAGCAGGCGGGCGATCTCTTCGGTGTGGGCGCGCAGGCGGGCCAGTTCTTCGGCCACGTCGATGCGAATGGAATAGGCGGCGGCTTCGTTGAGTGCCCGCTCCTGCAGGGCTTCGCGCGAAATGGTTTGCGCCGCGCCCGTGGCGACCAGGGCTTCTTGCCAGCGCTCCAGAAAGCGCTGTTGCAGGCGTTGCACGACCGCCGGCACCAGCGGCTCGGCCTGGGCGGCCAGCTCGCGCAGGCGTTTCACGCGGTCCATCAGCACGGCCACCAGCTTCTCGCCCTCACGGGCCCGGGCTTCGGCGAGGCCGGCGACACAGCGTTTGGCGGCTTCCAGCGCCACCTCGTCCAGCCGTTCGCTGGGCGTGCCACCCTTGCACCATTGCATGACCTCGTGCACAGAGAGGGGTTGAGCCTTGGGCAGCCAGCCCTGGATGGTGCTTTCCAGGCGCGACAGCCGGTTCATCTGCTCGGGCTGGGGGTTGGGCCAGGCGGTGTCGGCCTCGACCTTGGTGTTCAGCCGCAGCTCGATCTTGCCGCGGCGAAACGCGCCGGTCAGCAGCTCGCGCAGTGCAGGTTCGAGGGATCGGAACTCATCGGGCAGGCGAAACCCGAGATCCAGAAACCGCCCGTTGACAGAGCGCAACTCCACCGTCACGCTTGCTGTTGGCGATGCACTCGGTCGTGCATTTGTCGCCTCGCTGGAGCCTGTGGTTTCTGTCGCAGATTGCGCCCCGGCGGTGGCGCTTGCATACCCGGTCATGCTGTAGACTGGCATTCAACTTATCGCATTGCAAAATCGGATTATGTCAAAGCCGAAACCTGCCCCCCTGCCATCCGGCACCGTGGTTGGCGGGTACCAGATCATCAAGAAACTGGCAGCCGGCGGCTTTGGCGTGGTCTATCTGGCCGAAGATTCCGATCGCCATCTCGTGGCGGTGAAGGAATACCTCCCGTCTTCACTGGCCGAGCGGGCGCCGGGCGAGCTGATGCCTCGCGTCAAACCCGAGAAGCAGCCGCTGTACCGCCTGGGCCTGAAGAGTTTCTTCGAAGAAGGCCGCAACCTCGCGCAGATCTCGCACCCGAGCGTGGTCTCGGTGCTGAATTTCTTCCGCGAGAACGACACCGTCTACATGGTGATGAACTACCTGCAGGGCGACACCCTGCAAGACTTCATCGTCACCGCGCGCGACCTCAAGCGTGACAAGGTCTTTCGCGAATCGACCATCCGCAGCCTGTTCGACGAGATCCTGCGCGGCTTGCGCATCGTGCACCAGCACAAGATGCTGCACCTGGACATCAAGCCGGCCAACATCTTCGTGACCGACGACAACCGCTCGGTGCTGATCGACTTCGGCGCCGCGCGCGAGGTGCTGAGCAAGGAAGGCAACTTCATCCGCCCGATGTACACGCCCGGTTTTGCCGCGCCCGAGATGTACCGCCGCGACGGCACGCTCGGCCCCTGGACCGACATCTACGCGGTCGGCGCCTGCATCTACGCCTGCATGCAGGGCTACCCACCGAACGACGCGCCGCAGCGCATCGAGAAGGATCGCTTGGCGCTGAGCCTCTCGCGCCTGCGCAACGTGTACTCCGACAACCTGATCGAAGTGACCGAGTGGTGCATGTCGCTCGACCCGTTGTCGCGCCCGCAAAGCGTGTTCTCGCTGCAAAAAGAACTGGCGCGCGAAACCGAGCGCCGCTACACGAAACTCAGTTTCAGCGAGCGGCTCAAACTGCAGCTCGAGAACCTCACCACCGGCGCGAAGGCCTGAAGAATGAACAGCCCCCAAGTTCACTTCGTTCGCAGCCCCCCACGGGGGCGCTCAGTGCCCTTTGGGCGGCCGGGCGAGCACTGACATGCGTTTCACCGTCTATCAGGTCAGCCGCAAAGGCGGCCGCGAAAAGAACGAAGACCGCATGGGCTATTGCTACACGCGCGATTCGGGTCTGTTTGCCCTGGCCGACGGCATGGGCGGCCACCCCGAGGGCGAGGTGGCTTCGCAGCTTGCGTTGCAGACCCTGGCCGCCATGTTTCAGCGTGACGCCAAGCCGACGCTGAAGGAGCCGATGCGCTTCTTGCACGAAGCCATCATTGCCGGCCACCACCAGCTGCTTCGTTATGCGACGCAAAAGGCGCTGATCGACACGCCCCGCACCACGGTCGTGGCCTGCGTACTGCAAGGCAACAACGCCTACTGGGCACACTGCGGTGATTCGCGGCTGTACCTGGTGCGTGGTGAGAAGCTCGTGGCCCGCACGCGTGACCACTCGTATTCCGAACTGCAAGAAACCATGAGCCACGTCGTGCCCATGGGCGAGCGATTCAACCGCAACGTGCTCTTCACCTGCCTGGGCAGCCCCGGCAAGCCGGTGGTCGACACGGTCGGCCCGTTGGTGCTGCAACGTGGCGACCGACTGCTGTTGTGCTCCGACGGCCTGTGGGGCACGGTGACCGATGCCGAGATCACCGAGCAGCTGGGCAAGAACACGATTGCCGACGCCGTGCCCGAGCTGGTGGAGCAGGCGCTGCGCAATGGTGGCGCCAAGAGCGACAACGTCTCGGTGCTGGCCATGGAGTGGGAGTCGGCCGAAGACGGCGACAGTCAGAGCGCCATTTCCACCCAGACGCTGGGCGAAGAGGTGTTTGCGTCCACCATCCAGGCGAGCGTGCTGGGGCAAGAGCCGCCCGACGAGCTGGACGAAGCAGAAATCGAACGCTCGATCCGCGAGATCAACGAGGCCATTCGGCGCTCGTCCCAAAAGAAGTCCTGACCGCCTAGAGCTGAACAGGGTTGTGCGGCTGCGTGGACAATACCGTCCATGACATTCCAACGCACCCAGAACCGCTCTGCTGACGCCCTGCGCGCTGTCAGCATCACCCGTAACTACACCAAACACGCCGAAGGTTCGGTGCTGATTGCCTTTGGCGACACCAAGGTGTTGTGCACTGCCTCGGTCGAAGAGAAGGTGCCGCCGCACAAGCGTGGTTCCGGCGAGGGCTGGGTGACGGCCGAGTACGGCATGCTGCCGCGCGCCACCCACACCCGCGGCGACCGCGAGGCCGCACGCGGCAAGCAGAGCGGGCGCACGCAGGAGATCCAGCGGCTGATCGGCCGCTCGTTGCGTTGCGTGTTCGACCTCAAGGCGCTGGGCGAGCGCACCATCCACCTCGATTGCGACGTGATCCAGGCCGACGGCGGCACGCGCACCGCCGCCATCACCGGTGCCTATGTGGCCGCGCACGACGCGGTGACCTGGCTGCAGCAGCAGGGCAAGCTGACTGAATCACCGATCCGCGATGCGGTGGCTGCGATCTCGGTGGGCATCGTCGACGGCACGCCTTTGCTCGACCTCGAATACATTGAAGACTCTGCCTGCGACACGGACATGAACGTGGTGATGACGGCCTCGGGCGGGTTTGTCGAAGTGCAGGGCACCGCCGAAGGCGTAGCCTTCTCGCGTCACGAGATGAACGCGCTGCTCGAACTCGCGGACAAGGGCATTCGCGAGCTGGTCGAGTTGCAGCGCACGGTGTTGGGAACCTGAGGCATGCGTTTGGTTCTGGCGTCCAACAACGCCAAGAAACTGACCGAGCTGCAGGCGCTGTTTGCGCCGCTGGGCTTCGCGCTGGTGACACAAGGCAGCCTGGGTATTGCCGAAGCCGAAGAGCCGCACATCACCTTCGTCGAAAACGCGCTGGCGAAGGCGCGTCATGCGGCCCAGCATGCGGGCGCGGCGGCCATTGCCGATGACTCCGGTTTGTGTGTCGACGCGCTGGGCGGCTCGCCCGGTGTGCTGTCTGCACGCTACGCCACGCTGTTCGGTCGCACCAAGAGCGACGACGAAAACAACCGTGTGCTGCTGGAGCAACTGGCTTCGCACACGGACCGACGGGCACGTTTTGTCAGTGCGCTGGTCACGGTGCGGTCTGCCGATGACCCCGAGCCGCTGATCGCTCTTGGCCGCTGGGAGGGTGAGGTGTTGCGCGAGCCGCACGGTACCGGTGGCTTCGGCTACGACCCGCTGTTGTTCATACCGTCGCTTGGCAAGGCAGTGGCGGAGCTGAGTGCCGAAGTGAAGAACACCCACAGCCACCGCGCCATCGCGTCGCGCCAGATGCTCGCATTGATGCGCGAGGTGTGGCACCTTGGCTGAGATCCCCATCGTGCCGGCGTCGGGCGTCGAATCTGCGCCCGACCTGCTGGCGCGCTACATGCGCCCGGGCGTGCTTCATCTGGGCGCCATGCCGCCGCTCTCGCTCTATGTGCACCTGCCGTGGTGCCTCAAGAAGTGCCCCTACTGCGACTTCAACTCCCATGAGCGGCGCGATGGTGTGCCCGAGTTGCGTTACCTGGAAGCGCTGCGCGCCGACCTCGAAGCCGCGCTGCCCTTCATCTGGGGCCGCCGCGTGCACAGCATCTTCATCGGCGGCGGCACGCCCAGCCTGTTTTCACCGGCGAGCATCGACCAGCTGATCACGGACATCCGGGCTCGCCTGCCGCTGGAGCCCGGCTGCGAGATCACGCTTGAAGCCAACCCCGGCACCTTCGAGCGCGACCGCTTTCGCGGCTATCGCGCGGCGGGTGTGACACGCCTGTCCGTCGGCGTGCAAAGTTTCAATGACGACAAGCTGCAGGCCATCGGGCGCGTGCACGACGCCGCGCAGGCGAAGGCCGCGGTCGAAGAAGCGCGCGAGGCCTTCGACACCTTCAACATCGACCTGATGTATGCGCTGCCCGGCCAGACGCCCGATGAGCTGCGGGCCGACCTGCAGCAGGCCCTGGCCCTCCAGCCGCCACACCTGTCGATCTACCACCTGACCATCGAAGCCAACACCTTCTTCGCCAAGCACCCGCCCGCTGGTGCGTCATCCTTGCCCGACGACGACACCGCCTTCGACATGCTCGACATCATCACCGAGCAGGCCGCGGCCTCGGGGCTGGATCGTTACGAGGTCTCGGCCTTCGCCCGCGCCGGGCACCGCTGCGTGCACAACCTCAACTACTGGCAGTTCGGTGACTACCTGGGCATCGGCGCGGGTGCCCACAGCAAGCTGAGCTTTCCGCACCGCGTGGTGCGCCAGACGCGCTACCGCGACCCCGCCAAGTACATGGACCAGGCGCTGGCCGGCGCCGCGATCACGCAAGACGAAGAGGTGTCGCGTGACGAGTTGCCGTTCGAGTTCATGCTCAATGCCTTGCGACTGAAAGAAGGCTTCGAGCTGGCCCGGTTCACCGAGCGCACCGGCTTGCCGCTGACCGCGCTGCGCCGCGCGCTGGACGAGGCCGAGGCCAAAGGCTGGCTCACCCGCGACCTGCAATGGGCCCAGCCCACGCCGCGCGGGTTCGACTTCCTCAGCGATCTGCAGTCTTTGTTCTTGCCCGGCTAGCCTTGCGGGCCGGCGGGTGCAGCGCCAGCATCGACAGCTGCAGTTCCTCGCGCAGCCACCCGCGCAGTGCGTTCAAGGGTGGCCAGTCGCGCAGCGCCGGTGGGTAGACCAGGTGGTACACGTACGCCGCTTCGAAGGGGATGGTCAGCGGCGAGAGCTGCACCAACCGGCCCGCCACCAGCGCATCGGCCGCCAGCAACTCGCGGCACACCGCCAGGCCCAGGCTCTGCTCGGCAGCCTGCAGCATCAGGCCGGCGTCATTGAAGGTCGCAACCGGGACGACGCGCGTGCGCACCCCGGCGGCGCTGAACCAGGCGTCCCACACATCGCTGTCGCCGAGCAGCGGCTCGCGCGCCAGCATCTCGGCTGAGGCGTCTCTCAGGCGTGCGGCGGCAGAGGCCGAGCCGACCACCACGAACGGCATGGGCTTGTCGAACAGCCGCTCGGCAACCAGCCCGGGCCAGGGGCCGATGCCTTGCCGCAGGGCGACATGGAAGCCCTCGCGTTGCAGGTCGACGATCTGGGGCGTGGCGTCGATCTCGAGCGCGAGCTCGGGGTGACGCTCGCGCCAGCGCGCCATGCGCGGCAATAGCCAGCGGTTGGCGAACGACGGCAGCATGGTCACGCGCAGGCGCTGTGCGGCGCCGCTGGCTGCCGCTGCAGCAGCCTGCACGCCCTCGTCGAGCTGGGCGAGCGCCGGCTCCACGCTGCGCAGCAAGGCCTGGCCGGCAGCGTTGAGCACCACGCGGCGGCCGCGCCGGTCGAACAGGCTGAAGCCGAGTTGCTCTTCCAGCCCTCGTATCTGCTGGCTCACCGCGCTGTGCGTGAGGTGCAGGGTTTCAGCGGCTGCTCGCAGGTTTTGTGACTGCGCGACGGCGCGAAACGCGGGCAGGGTCTGCAAGGGAAGGCGGGCCATGCTGGTAAGCATAGCTTACCGATCAGGGCAGAACAATGCGATTCCCTAGGGAGGGATGGGCTCTTATGCTTACCAGCATGCCATTTGACCCACCGGACACACCACCATGAACAGCACCACCTGCCACCTTGACCGCCCTTTGCCGACCCGCCCCGTGGCCCAGCTCTGGCATGCGATTGCCTCGCGTTGGTCAGCCCACCTGGAGGCGGCACGCAAGGCGCAGGAGTTCAACTTTGTCGAGGACCTGAGCGCCGAGACGCTGCGCGACATCGGCGCGCCCGATCAATTGATCTCGCGGGCCGTGGTGCGGCAAGAGTCGCAGCAACACCGCCTGCTGGAGCTGCGCCAGTGGCGCGGTGGCTGACGCCGATCAGACCAAGCCTTAGACGCGGTTGGTCGACAGACCCGAGGTGCTGCGCAGCCGCTCGATGAGCTTGGGTGCAATCTGCGTGAGCGGTAACACCTCGTGCGCGGCCCCCGCATTGATGGCTTCGCGCGGCATGCCAAACACCACGCAGCTGGCTTCGTCCTGCACGTAGTTGTAGCTGCCGGCGTCGCGCAACTCTTTCATCGCCTTGGCGCCGTCGGCACCCATGCCGGTGAGCATGATGCCCAGCGCGTTGGGGCCGACCACGCGGGCGGCCGACTTGAACAGCACCTCGACCGAAGGCTTGTGGCGGTTCACCGGCTCGCCGTCTTGAACGCGGGCGATGTAGTTGGCGCCGCTGCGCTCCACGCTCAGGTGAAAACCACCCGGTGCGATGTAGGCGTGGCCGGGCAGGATGCGTTCACCGTCGCGTGCTTCGGCCACGCGGATCTTGCACAGGCCGTCGAGCCGAGCGGCATAACTCTTGGTGAAGCCGGGCGGCATGTGCTGGGTGATCACCACCGCCGGGCAATCGGGCGGCAGGTTGATCAGCACTTCCTTGGTGGCTTCGGTGCCGCCGGTGGAGGCGCCGATGAAGATGATCTTTTCCGTCGACAGCCGGCCGATCGAGGCGACCGGCGCGGCTGGCTTGGGCGCCGCCGCGGTCGAGCCGGCGGGCGCAGGCGCCGCCACAGGCGCTCGGCGGATGTGTGCCTTGGCCGCGATGCGCACCTTGTCGGTGATGTCTTCGGCCAGCAGACGCAGGCCGTCGGCCACGCCGATCTTGGGCTTGGCGACGAAGTCGACCGCGCCCAGCTCCAGCGCACGCATCGTCACCTCGGCGCCACGCTCGGTCAGCGTCGACACCATCACCACCGGCATCGGCCGCAAGCGCATCAGCTTGGCGAGGAAGTCGATGCCGTCCATGCGCGGCATTTCCACGTCGAGGGTGATCACGTCGGGGTTGAGGTTGCGGATCATCTCGCGCGCCACCAGCGGGTCGGCGGCAGCGCCGATGCACTCCATGTCGACCTGTCGGTTGATGATCTCGGTGAGCAGGCTGCGCACCAGCGCCGAATCGTCCACCACCACCACGCGTGTCTTGGTCATGTTGTTCTCTCTGATTTCCTGAGGTTCTCGTCGCGCTCAGAACAGATCGACCGAGCCGCCGCCAGTGGCTGCGGGCACCGCACGCTGGGCGGCGACGCGGTCCTGGGCCAGCAAGGCGTCGGTGTTGGTCGGCGCCAGGCGCTTGACCATGGCCTTGCCGCTGCCCGGCAGGAAGCACACCTTGCGCGGGTAGACGTCGAGCACGTCTTTCGAGACGATGGGGATGCGCTCGGTCTTGAGGTAGTCCATCACGAAGTTGGTGTTGCGCTCGCCCACGTTCATCGTGGTCATGCCGCTCACCACCTGGCCGCCACCGAAGACCTTGGCTTCCATGGTCATGCGCGAGGCGCCGCGCTTCATCATCTCGTTGATCAGC
>NZ_JADMJX010000117.1 GCF_018780185.1 Rhizobacter sp. | reverse complement strand
AGCTCGAGAACGAAGGCTGGGAGCGCGATTACGACGTGTCCGAGCCCAGCGAGCCGAGCTTCACTGAGCCAGCGTGATGCACATACCGCACGCCAGCGACGACCAGGCCTTGCTCGCGCTGTGGGAGCAGGCTCTTGCGCTGCCCGCGGCGCATCGTGGCGAAGCGCTGCTGCCCGATGCCGCGGCGTGCACGCTGGGCGAGCGCAACGCACGCCTGGCGAGGCTACATGCGCAGACCTTCGGTGTGGGCATCGACCTGCTCAGCCACTGCCCGGCCTGTGGTGCCGGCGCGCAGTTCAGCGGTGATTGTGAGCAGCTCATGCAGGGCGGTGCGCTGGCCGATGCGTCGGTCGTTCACCAGGCCTTGTTGTTCGGGCACGAGGTCGAATTCCGCCTGCCGCGGTCGGGTGATGTGGCGGCAGCTTCGGCCGAGAAGGATGAGGTTTTTGCGCGCCGCCTGATGGAGGCGTGCGTGCTGCGCTGCTCGCGAGACGGGCAAGCGCTGGCGCCGTCCGAGCTGCCCCTGGCGGTGCTTGACGCGGTGTCGCAACGCATGGAGGTACTCGACCCCACAGCCAGCATCTCGTTTGCGCTCAGCTGCCCGCATTGCGCAGCGCCGTGGGAGGCCCGGCTCGACCTGGCCCAGCTCGTGTGGCAGAAGCTGCAGGCGCGTGTCGAAGGCCTGCTGCTCGACGTCGACACCTTGGCGCGCCGCTACGGCTGGAGCGAGCACGAGGTCCTGTCGCTCAGCCGCACGCGCCGTGCGGCCTACGTGCAACTGGCCAGCACCGCATGATGGATTTCGCACGCCGCCTGGCCCCTGTGCGCGACACCGAGTTGACGCGGGCGGTGGCTGCAATGCCCTCGCGCTTCGAGGGCGATGGCCGGGTGCCTGAACCCCTGGCTCCGGCGAACCCAGTCGTCGCCATCGAGCCGGTCGCACAGGCCATGGCGCAGCCAAGGGCGGCATTTGCCGGCACCGAGGCCGCATCGTCATCGCGCAGCAAGGCTGGCCCGGTGCGCGAACCATCGGACGCGCCCCGCACGCCGCCAGCAACCATGTCTTTTCATGCAGCGCAGGCCGTACCAGAGAGCGTGGCGCACAACGAGCGGCCGCTGGGGTCAAGCCAGCAGCCGGCGTGGGTGCCACGGGGGATGGGCGCGGAGGCGATTTTGCCGAAGCAAGTGCAGGAGCCACCGCAACCGGCGCTGTCGCACACCGCTCTGCCGGCCTCGGTCGCCGGGCAACCCCACCCTGCCGAGCCAGTGCGCGTGGCCGCGGTGGCGGCGACCGATGCCGCCTCGCCTTCCTCGCCACTGCGTATCACGCCGCACCGGCCGCTGTCGGAAGCTGCCCTGGCCTCGCGTGCGAGCACCGCGCCTGCGCCGCGCCCGGTGGTTCGCGTGAGCATCGACCGCATCGAGGTGCGTGCACCGGCCGCCAAGCCGGCACCGGCGCCTGCATCGCGCGCACGGGCCGCCGCGCCCAGCGTGTCACTGGCCGACTACCTGCGCCACGGCAACCCTGCTCGGGGCGGCCGCCCATGAGTTCGCCGCTGGCCATCGGCGCCGTCAGCGCCGTGCTGCGCAACCTGCTCGACAACGGCATCGTCGAGCAGGTGGCTCTGGGGACCACGGTCAACGTGACTGCCGGCGCGCCCGACCTGGTGCGCCTGGAGTCGAGCGAAGACCCACCCCAGCTCAACCTCTTTCTCTACCAGGTGACGCCCAACGCCGCACTGCGCAACAACGACCTGCCCTCGCGCTCGACGCGTGGCGAGCGCACCAGCAACCCGCCACTCGCGCTTGACCTGCACTACCTCGTCACCGCCTATGGCCGCAGTGACTTCCAGGCCGAGATCCTGCTCGGCTATGCGATGCACCTGCTGCACGAACGGCCGATGCTCGACCGCGCTGCCATCCGCCGTGCGCTCGACCCCAGCCCGCTCGACGTGTCGATGCTGCCACCGACCTTCCAGGCCCTGGCCGTGTCCGACCTGGCTGACCAGTTCGAGACCTTGCGCATCACGCCGGTCGCCATGCCCTTCGACGAGATGTCCAAGATCTGGGCGGCCATCCAGTCGCACTACCGGCCCTCGGCCGCCTACCAGGTGTCGGTGGTGCTGATCGATGCGCCCAAGCCCGCGCGCAGCCCGCTGCCCGTGCTCACGCGCGGCCTCACCGTCCACCCCGATCTGCTGCCGCCGGTGCCCACGCTGTTCGGTGTGGAGCCGCCGGCCAAGCAGGTGGTGGCGCGCTTGGGCGAGCCGGTGCTGGTGAACGGCCTGCGCCTCGCCGGCAGCAACCACACGGCCGTGCTGAGCCACCGCCTGCTGAGCACTCCGATCGAAATCACCGTGCTGCCCAACGCTGCCGGCAACAGCTTCACGCTGGACCTGCCCAACACCGTGGCGGCGCAAAGCCAGTTCGTGCCCGGCCTGTGGGGCCTGAGCCTGCGCCTCATGCCCGAGGGCGACACCCAAGAGCGCGAGACCAACACCATCGCGCTGCCGCTCGCGGCCGCGCCGGTGATCACCGCCGATGGCCCGCTCGGCCTGGTGGCGGCGAGTGCCGTGCGGGGTGGCGTGCCGCAAACCGTCACCGTGACGCTGCACACGCGGCCGCAGCTGCGGCTCGGCCAGCGCGCGACGCTGGCGCTGGGCACCAGCACCGCCGAGGCCGCGCCGCGTGCGGTGCCGGCCGACCCGCTGGTGTTCGTCTTCCCCAGCAGCCTGGTGGCCGGCAACCACTGGCTGCGCCTGCGTGTGGACGGCATCGACAGCCCGCTGGTGCTGCGCAGCGGCGCGGTGCCGGCGTTCGACAACTCGCAGCAACTGGCGGTGCCCTGATGAACAAGCCCGTCGACCTGCTGCTGCACGACGCCGAAGGCGCTGCCTGGTCGCAGCGCAACCAGCGCTGGCTCACGCAGCGCCTGGCCCACTGGTGCGCGGTGATCGAAGAACGCGCCGATGGCGCCGATGGCGCAGAGCCGCCCGATGACGACAACGACGACGATTTCCAGCCCGCCGCCTGGCGCGTGCGCGATCTCTTCGGCCTGAGCGCCTTCGAGGCCGAGTTGCTGCTGCTCGCCGCCGGCATCGAGATCGACATGCGGCTGCGCGAGGCCGTGGCGAAGGCCCTCGCGCTGCGGCCCAACGAGCCGGTGCGCCTGCCTTTGTCGCGCGCCCTGGCCTGGTTGCCCGAGGCGCACTGGGATGCCCTCTCGCCCGCTCGCCCACTGCGCCACTGGTCGCTGCTGCAGGTCGACATTGAAGGCGGCTTGGCGCAGGCGCTGCTGCGCATCGACGAGCGCGTACTGCACCACCTCACCGGCGTGACTGCCTGCGACGAGCGCTTGCTCGGCGTGGCGCAACTCGAACCCGCTCCCCAGCCTTCGGCAGACATGGCCCTCGCCGAACGCATCGCCGCCGCCATGGCTCCGCTGCGCACGCCCCTGGTGTTGCTGGCCAACGAGGCGAACGACGCGGCCGGCCGGCGCCACGCCCGCGCACTGGCCGCCACCGCCTTCGCACAGATCGGCATGCTGAGCCTGTGGGTAGAGACCGCATCGCTCGTCCATGTCGACGCGCGCGATCTGGTGCTGCTCGCGCGGCGCATCGACCGCGAAGCCGCCTTGTCGCATGCCGGCGTGCTGCTGGCGCTCGACAGCGAGGCCGACGCTGCAGCAGTCCTGCGCCTGCTGGCCCAGCTGCGCAGCCCGCTCATCGTGCTGGGCGCGCTCTCGCCGCTGCAACTGGCGAGCCTGCCGGCGCGCCGCGTGCTGCGCTTCAGCCTGCCACCGCCACAAGCCGGCCTGCACGGCCGGGTGCCGCCTGCCTTGCAGCCGCTGGCGCAGCGCGCCCTGCAGCAGTTCCATGTCGAACCGGCCGTGCTCGACCAGGCACTCGACACGGTGGCCGGCATGGCCGACCCCACCGAAGCCGAGCAGGCGCTGTGGGCCGCGTTGCGCGAAGCCGCACGCGGCGGCCTCGACGCGCTGGCCCAGCGCATCACCAGCCAGGCGAGCCATGCCGACCTGGTGCTGCCGCCCTTCGTGGCCGCGCAGTTGCGTGAGATCGGCAGCCAGCTGCGCCACCGCCAGCAGGTGTACGGCGACTGGGGCTTCGGCGACGGCCAGGCGCGCGGCCTGGGCATCGCCGCGCTCTTTGCCGGCGAGAGCGGCACGGGCAAGACGCTGGCCGCCGAAGTCATCGCCCACGAGGCGGGGCTCGACCTCTACCGCATCGACCTCGCCTGCGTGGTCAGCAAGTACATCGGCGAGACCGAGAAGAACCTCGCCCGCCTGTTCGACGCCGCCGAGCACAGCGGCGCGGTGCTGCTGTTCGACGAGGCCGATGCGCTCTTCGGCAAGCGCAGCGAGGTGAAAGACAGCCACGACCGTTACGCCAACATCGAGGTCGCCTACCTGCTGCAGCGCATCGAGAGCTACCGCGGGCTGGTCATCCTCACCACCAACTTCAAGAGCGCGCTCGACCGCGCCTTTCTGCGGCGCATCCGCTTCGTCGTGCAGTTTCCCTTCCCCGACGAGGCCGCACGCGAGCAGATCTGGCGCCGCCAGTTCCCGCCCCGCGCACCCCTGGGGGCCGTGGACTTCGCGGCACTCGCCAAGCTGCCGCTGGCCGGCGGGCACATCCGCAGCATGGCGCTCAACGCAGCCTTCCGCGCCGCTGGGCGCGGTGCTGCCATTGCGCACGACAGCTTGATCGAATCGGCGCGCGCCGAGTTCGCCAAGCTGGAGCGGCCGTTCCCCGAAAGTCGGCACGGAGTGCAGTCATGACGCGCCCTCACGAACTGCGGTTCCACGTGCGCCGCCTGGTGGTCGACGCGGCGGTGCTTGAACAGGCTGGCCTGAGCGCCGAGACCTTGCCCATGGCCTTGCAGCAGGCGCTGGAACGCCGCGTGGTGGGCGAGGCCATCGAGCCGTCACCCGGGCACACGGTCGACCGCATTGCCGATGCGGTCTGGTCGCAGCTGCCGGGCACGGCAGCCGGGGAGCCCTGATGGAACGCGCCCTCGTCACCGCCCCGCCGCCTGCCGCGCGCACCGCCCTGGCCGGCCCGCCGCAGCGCCTGCAACGCCGCTGCGCCTGCGGCGCCAAGGCGCAGCCGCAGCAAGATGAGTGCGAAGGCTGCAAGGCCAAGGGGCTGCAACGCCGGCTCGCCGTGGGCGCGAGCGACGACCCCTTCGAGCGCGAAGCCGACGCCGCCGCGGCCCGTGTGCTGGGCCTCGGCCAGGCGCAACTCGCCACCGGCCCAGCGCCAGTGCTGCGCCGCTTCGACAACACGGCAGGGCAGGGCGACAGCACCGACACCGCGCCGCCCATCGTCGACGAGGTGCTGTGCTCGCCCGGCCAGGCGCTTGACCGCGCCAGCCGCGCCTTCTTCGAGCCGCGCTTCGGGCGCGATTTCAGCCAGGTGCGCGTGCACCACGACGCCGCCGCGGCCCGCTCGGCGGATGCGGTGAACGCACGCGCCTACACGGCCGGTGCGCACCTCGTGTTTGCGACCGGCCAGCACGCACCCGACAGCGCGGCCGGCCGCGCACTGCTGGCGCACGAGCTGGCGCACGTGGTGCAGCAATCGGGCGCGGCGCCGCTGGTGCAGCGGCAAGACAGCGGCACGCCGACCTCGCCACCCGCACCGCCGCGCGCCGCCACCGCCGAGGAACAGGAGCAGATCGAAACGGCACGCCAGGCCGCGCTGGCGCGCGCGGAGCAGGCGCTGAACGCCAGTGGCTACATGCCCGAAGTGAGCAACGATTCCGGCGAGAGCAAGCGCCAGCGGACCCGGGCCTTGGCGGCACGACTCTTCGCGCCCGGGGAGGTCAGCGCGGAGCGGGTGGACGAGTCGTTGCGCGCCATCATTTCCAACCTGAGGGCGCCCGAGGTGCGCGTGGGTGCGGCAGGCGACACGAACTGCGGCGAGCGTGCCGGCTACGTGGCCGGCCAGGCGCCCCCGGTGGTGTTGTGCGCGGCCTTCTTCAGCGATTCGCCGGAGCAGCGCATCCGCACCATGATCCACGAGGCGGCCCACCTCTCGGGCATTGGCGACCCCTTGGCTGCAGAAGGCTACTGCCCCATCTTCGATTGCGAAAGCACCTGCAACGGCCCGGACTCTGCCGACGCGTGGGCGCATTTCATCCACTGCCTGAGCGGACAGACAGCCGACGAGCCGGACCGCGGCCCTCCCGAACCGCCGCCCGATCCCGCGGCCCGCGCCGCGCGGGAAAGCGCGTCGCAGCGCAAGCGGCTGGCCGACATCGCCGACCGCGTGTTCGAGGGCATGGAAGGCCTGGGCACCGACGAAGAGGGTGTCTACCGTGCCCTGCAGGAGCTCGACCGCGATCAGGCCCAGATCAACGACCTGATGGACGTCTATGCCGAGCGGCACAAGCCCAACAAGCTGCTCGACGACCTGGATGACGACTTCGACGGCTCCGAGCTGGAGTTCGCGCTGCAGCTCCTCAACCTGGGCGAGCGCGACGCGCCGCAAGCCATCGACAAGGCCTTGGCCGACGACCCGGAAGGGGCGGCGAACCGCATCCGCGAGGCGGTGGAAGGCCCGGGCACCGACGAGGAAGCCATCTTCGCCGCGCTGCTGCCCTTCCGCCGCGACACGCTGAAGCTGCAACGCGCCTACCAGGAGCTGTTCGACGAAGACTTGCGCGACCGACTCGAAGAGGAGCTGGGAGAAGAGCAGTCGGAACTCGACTACGCCCTCGACCTGATGGAGACGCCCTTCGAGCGCTACCTCAATGAAGCCAGCAGCTGGTTGAAGCGCTACCCGGCGGTGGGCTTCGGGCTGCCCTGGAGCGGCAAGGGCTGGTACGACGAGCGCTTCTGGCGGGTGGGAGAAGAAAAGAACAAGAAGACAGGCGACGTCGAGAAATTCCTGGTCCTGGAATCAGGCACGCCCCACGAGGCGATCGATGCGCTCTTCCATGAGCAGGAGCGCTGGCATGTGGACTGCTCCGTGTTCGCCGAAGTCGTGCAGCTTTACGCCTTGCGGCAATCGCTGGGCGCCACGCGCTTCGATGCGCGCGTGGGGGAAAGCTTCGTGCTGCGAGAAGGCCCCCCCGCCGAGGCGATGGAGTTGCGCCGCCACGGCTCGAGCGGCGTGAAGTCGAACCTGCTCTTCAAGCGCGAATCGGCCACCGCCGAGTTCACGGTGACAGGCGTAGGCAGGCTCGACGCCGTGCCTCCCGTGGAACAGGCCTTGGCCGACGCGCCCATTGGCAGCCGGGTGCGCTGGACCAGCCAGCTGCTGTTTGACCGTTGGGAAGATCCAATCGCTCATGGTGGTGATCTCCTGGAGCAGGGTCAGGACCAATCCCCGACCTGGTCCCATTACCTGCACGAAAACACGCTGAAGCTCGGCCCCGACCGCTATGCGGCCCATGGGGTGGGCGGTGGTGGGCGCGTTAGCCGCGAACGCATCGAAGACGTGCTGACCGAGATCACAGCGGGTGTGTTTCCCAAGCGCAGCGAGACCGAGATCCGCGCCAACATCTACATCTCCGAGATCGAGATCTTCGATCAGCCCAATCTCTCCGAGCAGATCGAGCCCGGTGCGACGAACAGCGAAAAGGGGCCCAGGCCATGAGACAGGCCAGCGCAAGCCCTGCAGCGGCGGCCCTCAGCACCTGGGCCGGCCGGCCCCTGCACCTGCAGCGCAAGTGCCGCTGCGGCGCGAGCACCGCCGAGGGCGAGTGCGAATCGTGCAAGAGCAAGAAGCTGCAGCGACGCGCTGCCGTGGGCGCTGACGACCATCCGCTGGAAGCCGAGGCCGACCGCGCAGCCGCCGCGGTGCTGGCTGGCGGCGCGCCGCCGCCGCTCACCCGCATGGCGGGCGGTGGTGCGAGTGAGGTACCCGAGAGCGTGCTCCGCACCCTGGCCCGCGGCGGCCAGCCGCTGGCGGGTGGCACCCGACGCTTCATGGAGCGCCGTTTCGGCGCGGACTTTGGCGCGGTGCGTGTTCACCAAGACGGGCAGGCCGCGCAGAGCGCCCGCGAGGTGCAGGCGCGGGCCTACACGGTCGGCTCGCACATCGTCTTCGGCGCCGGCGAAGACAGCTCGCCGCGCAGCCCGCTGCTGGCGCACGAACTCGCCCACACCGTGCAGCAAGGCGGTTCGCCCCGGCAGCTGCAGCGGGCCTGCCTGCCCGATGCGGAGTGCAAGGAAGAAAAGGCAGGCGGCGGCGCGCTGGAAGACTCGGTGCGTGACACCGAGAAGAAGCCGGAGAACGCGTCCAAGGCCGACAAGCGCAAGAAGGCCTGCGAGAAGACCCCACCCGACCCTGCATGCAAGCAGGACGGGCATGCCGCGGTGGCCACCACCTTGACCGCACTGCTGAAGGAGCACTACGCGTCGCGCCTGGCTCAAGTGACCGGCATCTACGTCAACAAGGACAACCCGGCCGACTGGGCCGCGGTCACCACGAACTGCTCGAATTTCATGCCGCCTTTGCCAGGCGACCAGTGCACCTTCGTGCCCGACACGATGGAAGCGGAGGCCAAACTGTACAGGGGCGGCAGCAAGTCGGTGGGCGGCCTTTCCCGTGCCCGCTGGCTCACCAAGACCCTGGGGGCGCTGACGCACGAGACCGAGCACGGGCGCTATTCCACGGGTGCTGGTGTGTCCATTGCCGAACCCGACCCCGCGGCTTGCAAGTTCGCCGACCACAAGACGGATCTGTCCGAACTGTCGGCCCATTTGAGCGAGATGCACGTCTTCTACCGCGAGGCGCTTTCTGTGCCTGCCAAAGGGCGCTTCGATCGCTTCAACGCGATGTTCAACTTCTGGGTCGACGAGCCCACCCAAGGCATCGCCAAGTTGCTGAAGAACCTGCGTTGCCATTGCGAGTGTGCCCATGCCGACCACTACATCGTCGAAGCCAGCAGGAACGTGATGGCCGACCAGAAGTGGGACAGCAATGAAAAGTTCACGGTGCATGCGCAGCTGGCCGACCCCAAACGCAAGCTCAAGTGGCCGATCGATCCGAAGTCGATCGCTGTCAACCTCAATGACATGCCCGATGAAACCGCGGTGCCGTTCAAGCTGGAGTAGCGCGCCATGAAACCCCTCGTGCTCAAACAGCCTGCGGCCACACCCGTGTCCGTGCGCCCGCCGGAAAAGTCCAGCGCCGGCGTGCCCCTCGTCAACCCCCTGCGAGCAAGCATGGAGCAGCGCTTCGGAGCCGACTTCTCCCAGGTGCGCGTGCATGCCGACGCGCACGCAGAAGCGGCCACGCGCGGGCTCGATGCAGACGCCTTCGCATCGCGCGACCAGCTGCACTTTGCGTCGGGCCGCTTCCAGCCCACCACGCCAGCGGGCCAGCACCTCATTGCGCACGAACTCGCGCACGTGCTGCAGCAGCGCGGCGGCCCGGCCGTGCTGGGCGCGGACGGGCTGGAGCAGGAAGCCGACAGCGCCGCCGATGCCGTGCTCGCCGGCCGCAGCGTTCAGGTGGCCGGGCGCGGCAACGCGCCCGCGCTGCAACGCAAGCCGAAGAAGTTCAACGCCGAGTTCGACCTCGGGCACGAAGCCATCTACAAGGAGCCGCACAAGTTCAAGGCGCTGTTCGTGCAGTGGCGCAGCGACCTCACCGAGCTGATCACCGCGCGCCTGGGCCCGGCCAACGACCCCCTGCACGACTACCGCTTCGTGCTGATGCTCGCGCAGCGCGCGCTTGAGCAAGACGGCCCGCGTGAGAAGGCCGAAGGCAACAACCCCTACAACGTGATGGGGCGTGGCGATGCCACGCCCGACCAGTTCTTCCGCGAAGACAACGAGGAGGGGCCGGCGGGCGCCAAGGAGAAGGTGCCGGCCTGGTTCGCCAACTTCACCGCCGAGGGCGCGGCCAACGGGGCCTACCTCGATCTGTTGGCACGCGGCTACCCCGAGGCCTTGAAGGCGATCGCCGATGGCGGATCGACCACCGATTTCGTCAACGGGCTCTACCCCGGCAAGCCGAACAACTACGCTACTGCCGCCAAGAAAGACTATGTGAACGGCGTGCGCCGCCGGGCCCGCATGATCGTCGGCGACCTGCGCCGGATCTACAGCGCCTACCTCGCCGAGTACCGCGCGAAGCTGCAGGCCAACCCAGCCGGCGCGACACCGCCAGCCGTGGCCGGCGACGCCGAATGGAACCAGATCATCGTCACCCTGCTTGAGCGAGAACTGGTCGAACTCGATGAACTCACCGACCGTATCGCGGGCGGTGGGCCGGTGAACCGGCCTGCTGCCACAGGGGCCGCGCCATGAGCCTGAGCAGTTCACCCCAGCTCATCAAGGCCGGTCTGGTCGTGCTCGACGCCGCCAGCGGTTCGGTGCATCGCACCATCGCCCTGCAATACAACCCCGAGACCCTTTCTCGCAGCTTCCAGGTGC
>NZ_JADMJX010000319.1 GCF_018780185.1 Rhizobacter sp. | reverse complement strand
GCCGTGCCGGCGACCGAGTCACAGGCGGGCACGACGCAGGCCTGAGCAGGCGGGGTCGAGGAGAGGTCGCGAGCGCTCTTTCGCGCCGGCATTCGAATTGGCCGCAACCGCCGGAGAGTGTCACCGTTCAGAATAGCGAGCGTTGCTCGGCTACGTTCTCTCTCTCCCGGCCCACTCACCCCTCCCAACACCTTCTCTCATGACCGCTCTCACCTGCGTTGCCACCGAGGTCATCACGACCCACCAGAAGCCTGTCGGCTACGCCTATCGCACCGCGCCGGCGACGCCCACCGACAGCGGCTGGCGTTTTCTCAGCGGCAGCGAAAGCGAGAAGTACATGAACCAGCCCACGCACTACATCACCTGCGTGCTGGCGGATTTCGCGTCGGAGCACCCCGAGGTCGCGCCACTGCTGGACCACCCGGCTGGCTCGGCTTTCGAGCGCGCGGGGGCGAGTGGGGCTTTCGAAGCGGTGCCGCTGGAATAAGAAGAGCACGGCAACACCGTGAGGCCGTAGCGGCAGAACCAGCACGCTCGGCGAGATGCTGGCGTGCACCAGCACCGCGAGCACCAGATGGCCTTAAGGGACGGGCCGCCCCGTGCCGAGCCGGCCTTCGCTGCGCGCCGAGAGGTAGGCATACAGGTCGGTGATGTGGGCGTTGACGCGCGGTTCGCCTTGCCATGCGGGCATGGTGATGGCGCCTTGTTTGCCCTGCACCACCTCGTCGATCAAGATCTCTTGCGCGGCCTTGTCACTGCCCGCCTTCGCCGCCGGCAGGCCCCAGTCGTAACGCGTGAGCACCAGGCTCACGAAGCGGCGTGAACTCATCTCGCGAACGCGCGGCAGCAGGTCGGGCCCGGCCCCCGCCACGCCGGCCGCCGCGGGGCCGTGGCAGCCCGCGCACCGGTCTTGAAAGACGCGCCAGCCGGTGTAGACCGAACCGGGCTGCTTCGACATGCGCGCCAGCTCCTCGGCGGCCTGGGTGTTTTGCAGCTCCACGCCGCTGCAGCCTGCCAACCACAGGGCCGACGCGAGCGCCGCCCCGTACAGCAGGCCAAGGCGTTTCACCACCGTTCGGCCTGTGTGTTGCCGAGCTGCAAGCATCGAAAACTTCGTCATGGTGGCCACCTCGTTGCATGTGCTGGTGGTGATTGTGACCAGCCACCTGCGCTCAAACCTTGCCCAGGATCAGGGTTCTGGCGCCTCGTCGATCGCCTGCGCCAGCAACTCCAGCGCCGCCATCGCAAACGAGAGCATGTTGCCGGCCCGGTCGTCCACCCCGGTGCGCAGCACACGGTCTCGGTTCACCGGGCCGTCGACCGCCAGGCACGAGTGGCCGGCCGGGTCGCCGTAGGGGTTGCCGGTCGGGCCGGCGGCGCCTGTTTCTGCCACGGCCCAGCTCGCGCGAAAGCGTGTGCGCTGGTGCCGCGCCAGCAGCTGCGCATAAGGCGCGCTCGACGAGCGCATGCCGGCAACATCATCGGCCGTGAGCGTGGTCAGGAGCCTGAACGCGCGGCGTGTATAGACCACTGCGCCGCCCAGGTAGTACACCGAGGCACCGGCTCGCGACAACAAGGCCGCCGAGATCAGCCCGCCGGTCGATGACTCGGCCACCGCGATCGTCTCGCCGCGCGCCGCGAGCTTGTCGCCCACGCGCTCACCCAGTGCAAACAGGTCAGTGATGTCCATCGGCGGATTGTGCGGCGGCGCGCACCGGCCGCCGTCAATCGTCTTCGCGCGGCTTGAACTGGTTGGCCAACGCCGTCTGCTGGTTCGGCGGCACCGGGTCGTAGTGGCTCAGCTCGATGGTGTAGCGGCCCTCGCCGCCGGTCAGGCCGTTGAGCTGGGTCTGGTAGGCCGAGAGTTCGGCCAGCGGCGCTTCGCCACGCACGACGATGCTGCCGTCGAGCAGCGTGGTCGTGCCGCTGATCTGGCCGCGCCGCGAGGCGAGGTCGCCGGTGATGTCGCCCAGGCTCGGCTCCTGCGCCGTGATCTCGACCTTGACGATGGGCTCCAGCACGATGGGCCGCGCCTTCAGCACCGCGTCGATGCAGGCCTTGCGGCCGGCGACGATGAAGGCGATCTCTTTCGAGTCGACGCTGTGGTGCTTGCCGTCATACACGGTCACGCGCAGGTCGTGCACCGGAAAGCCGGCGAGCACGCCACCCTCCAGCGCCTGGCGCACGCCCTTTTCGACCGCGGGGATGAACTGCCCGGGGATCGCGCCACCCTTCACCTCGTCGGCAAACTGGAAGCCCTCGCCGCGCCGCAGCGGCGCCACGCGCAGGTAGACCTCGCCAAACTGGCCGGCCCCACCCGACTGCTTTTTGTGGCGGTGGTGGCCTTCGGCCGCCACGGTCACCGTCTCGCGGTAGGCAATGCGCGGCGGGCGTGTGACCACGTCGCAGTGGTGCACTTCCTTCATGCGCTCGACCAGCGTGCGCAGGTGCAGCTCACCGAGGCCGTAGACGATGCTCTCGTTGGTGGTGACCGCGTGCTCCAGGCGCAGGCAAGGGTCTTCGTCGACGAGTTTCTGCAAGATCTCCCACACCCGCTGCTCGTCGCCGCGCCGCTTGGGCTCGATCGCCAAGCCGTGCACCGGCACCGGGAAGGGCAGGGGTTTCAAATGCCAGTGGTCGTCTTCGGCGGCGTCGTGCAAGACCGCATCGAAGTGCAGCTCGTCGACCTTGGCCACTGCGCACAAATCACCGGGCATGCCACGCGGCACCTCGATGTGCTCCTTGCCTTGCAGCATGAACAGGTGGCCCACCTTGAAGGGCTTGCGCCCATCGCCCACGTAGAGCTGGCTGTCGCGCGTGACCGTGCCCTGGTGGATGCGAAACACCCCCATCTTGCCCACATAAGGGTCGTTGGCGATCTTGAACACATGCGCGATCACGTGCAGCGCCGGGTCGGGCTCGGCGCGCACCGGCCGCGCGGCGTCGCCTTCACCTTTGAAGAACTGCGGCGGGTTGCCTTCGCTCGGGTTGGGCAACAAACGCTCGATCACGTCGAGCAGCTCGCCCACACCCGCGCCGGTGCGCGACGAGACGAAGCAGATCGGGATCAGATGCCCCTCGCGCAGCGCCTGCTCCAGCGGGGCGTGCAGCTCGCGTGGGTCGACGTCGCCATCGTTCAGGTAGCGCTCGACAAAGCCCGCATCGACCTCGACCACCTGCTCCACCAGCGCTCGGTGCGCGCGCTCGACCGACGAAAACTGCGTCGGCTTGGCAGGGTGGTCGCTGGTGTTGAAGAAGCAGTCGACCACCGCGCTGCCGTTGGCCAGCGGCAGGTTCAGCGGCAGGCACTCCTTGCCAAACACCTCTTGCAGCCGCGTGACGAGCGCGCCGCAATCGACCTCTTGTGCATCGATCTTGTTGACCACGATCAGCCGGCACAGGCCGCGCTGGCCTGCCCAGTCCATCATGCGCAGCGTCATCTGCTCGATGCCGGCCTGCGCGTTGATGACGATGGCCGCGGTGTCCACCGCTTCGAGCGCCGACAGCGCATGGCCCGCAAAGTCGGCATAACCCGGCGTGTCGATCAGGTGGACGAACACCTCGCCGTGGCTGAAGTGCATCAACGAGGCCTGCAATGAGTGCAGCAGGCGGCGCTCCATCGGGTCGTGGTCAGAGACGGTGCTGCCTCGCTCGACCGAACCTGCGGCTCCGATCGTGCCGGTGCGTGCGAGCAAGGCCTCGGCCAGACTGGTCTTGCCCGAGGCCGTCTGGCCGACCAGGGCCAGGCTGCGGATGCGGGCCACGCCCGGATGGTTGGAACTCGACATGCCGACACCCCCGTGCGCGCTGCGCCACCGATTGGAAGGATTGCGGATCGAGTCCTCGCGCGGCGCGTGCACGCCACGGCGGGGGCTACGGGGCGTAGCGTACGGGATCGGCCGCCGCGAGGCAACGCGAGGTTTCGCGTGGCCTCGCGGCGATCATTCTTCGAATGTCAGTTGCAGGCCACTGAAGCGGTCGCTGTCGCGCCACGTGGCCAGCAGCTTGAAGAAGGCCATCGCACCCAACCCATAGGGTGAGTTCTGCACGCCGCGGGCACCCGGCTTGCCTTCGTTGTTGTAGTAGCCCGGCGTGCACGACGCGAGAAAGGCTTCGTTGCGGCGAGTCGACTCGATGATGGTCTTGACCCACGCGGCTTCTTCTTCGAGCGTGGGCTCCAGGGTGCGCACACCACGCTGCTGCGCCTGGGTGATGAGGTAGGCCGCGTGGCGGCCTTGTTCGTCGAGCGCGTGCACGAAGTTGGCCGTCTGGCCCGACTGCGGGGTGCCGAAGATGATGAGGTTGGGGAAGCCGTTGCTCAACATGCCGTGCACGGTGCGCATGCCGTCGCGCCACTTGTCCGACAAGGTCACGCCACCCCGGCCCACCAGGTCGTAGCCGCTGCGGCGGGTGTAGCCGGTGCCCACCTCGAAGCCGGTGGCAAAGATCACCGCGTCGACTTCGTGGGCCACGCCGCCGAACACCACGGCGCTCTCGGTGAAGCGCTCCACACCCTGGCCCTGGGTGTCGACCAGCTTCACGTTGGGGCGGTTGAAGGCCTGCAGGTAGTCGTCGTGGAAACACGGGCGCTTGCAGAACTGGCGGTACCAGGGTTTCAGCGATTCGGCGGTGCCCGGGTCTTGCACCACCTCGTCGACACGCGCGCGCACCTGGGTCATCTTGCGCGCATCCGACAGCTCCATCGCGGCGGCTATCGACTCGGGCGAGGCGAGCACCGAGCGGTCGCTCATCGCAATGGCGCGGAAGTTGCGCGCCGCTTCGGTCCAGCCGTCGCGCACCATGTCGACCGCGACCATGCCGCCCGAGAGGATGATGGCGAAGTTTTCAATGCGCTCGCGCTGCCAGCCGGGCTTGAGCGATGCGGCCCACTCGGGGTCGGTCGGGCGATCGTTGCGCAGGTCGATCGACGAGGGCGTGCGCTGGAACACCACCACCTGCTTGGCACTCGCCGCCAGGTGCGGCAGGCACTGCACGGCGGTGGCGCCGGTGCCGATGACGGCGACGCGTTTGTCGTGCAGGCGATCGAGACCACCCTCGGGGCCGCCACCGGTGTAGGCGTAGTCCCAGCGGCTGGTGTGGAAGGTGTGGCCCTTGAAGTGAGTGATGCCCGGGATGCCCGGCAGCTTGGGCCGGTTGAGCGGCCCGTTGGACATGATCACGAAGCGTGCGCGCATGCGGTCGCCGCGGTGGGTGCGGATCACCCAGCGTGCATCGGCCTCGTCCCAATCGAGGCCGCTGACGCGGGTTTGAAAACAGGCGTCGCGGTAGAGGTCGAAGTGCCGGCCCACGGCCTGCGCGTGGGCCAATATCTCGGCGCCGGTGGCGAAGCGGCGCGTGGGCATCACGCCCAGCTCTTCGAGCAGCGGCAGGTAGACATAGGCCTCGATGTCGCAGGCCGCGCCGGGGTAGCGGTTCCAGTACCAGGTGCCGCCGAAGTCGCCCGCCGCTTCGATCATGCGCAGGCTTTGCACACCGGCTTCGCGCAAGCGCGCGCCGGCCAGCAGGCCACCGAAGCCACCGCCGATCACGACCACCTCGACTTCGTCGGCGAGCGGCGCGCGGGTGAAGCCGGGTGCCACGTACGGGTCTTCGGCGTAGTGCGAGAAGTCGCCCTGGACCTCGACGTATTGCTCGTTGCCGTCTTCACGCAGGCGCTTGTCGCGCTCGATGCGATAACGCTCGCGCAAGGCGGCGATGTCGATGGGGTCGGGTGCGGTCGGGGTGGGTGTGGTGGCTGCGCTGCTGTCGCTGGCAATCGTCATGTCTCGTCGGTTCCGCTCGGAACGCCGTTTGATATATGAGACTTGACTTTAAGGTGTTTGCCTTAGAGGTGCACGTTCTGTTTTCGTGCGTTCCGCTGGGCAGATCGCGGTGTGCAGCCGCTGCTGAAAACCGCACCCGGCCGGAGTCACCGGCGAGACACGTGGGCCAATTGCCGTTGCATGCGCTCGACGCCGTCGCAGCTGAGGTCGGCGCCTTGTTGCGCGGGACCGCCCACGATGCCGGCGGCCGACTGGCCGTGCGACGCGGCCCACACCGCTTCGGCGCTCCAGCCGGCGCTCAGCGCGAGCGTGCGCTGCAGCGGCGCGGCCTGCGCGCCCATCGCCTTGTCGACCAGCAACGGCAGCCGCCCGGCGTGCACATCGCTGCGCGGCGCGCGGTCGGCAAACTGCAGCGCTGCGTGTTCGGCCAGCGGTTCGTCGCGCTCGCGTGCCTCAGCGGCGAGTGCACGCCAGGGCACGGCGTTGTCGGGGTCGAGGCGCACCCACTGGGCCGGGCTCAGCAGCTGGCACGAACCACCGTCGCCCGCGCTGCGGCCCTTGCAGGCGTCCATCGCGATGGCGTAGACAAACGGGTCTGGCGAGCCCGCTGCGAGCCGCGCCACCTGCTCGATGCGGCCACGCACGTCACGGCCGCGCAGGCGTGCGCCCATCCACAAGGCGGCGGCGCGCACCTGGGTGTCGTCGCTCGCGAGCATCAGCGCGTCCATCGTCTCCAGGGCCGACTGGCGCAGCGCGCGCGGAATGCGCTGCACCGGGTCGGGGTCGTCGGGCGGCACCTGCACCGTGCCAAATCCGCAGACCTCGACCGCTCCGATGGCGGCCGGCTTGATGCGGCGCGGCACGGGCACCATCACCCGGGTGTCGGTTTGCAACACCGGGCGCGCCAGCCGCAACGGCGGCATCACGGCCTCACGAGGAGCCGTCGCCTCCACCTGGCGTGAGGCTTCGACATGGCGCCCTGCCGTCCAACCCGCGGCCAGCGCGAGCATGGCCACGCCTGCGGCCAGGGCCACAACGGCCCAGCGTGCGGATGCGGGTGTTTGTCTCCGTGCGTCCATGGCCTGACCTCATGGGGCGAGCCTGGGCAACAGCGTGGCACAAGCGGCAAGCCCGCTGCGCCGCAATGGGCATCACCACGGCGTGCGCCAGCACGGCAACGAACGCTCTCTTATATTCGCCGCTGTCACCTCCGCCCCCCACACGAGCTCACCATGATCACTGCAGACCAGTTCAACCAGCGTGGCGCCCACAACCTGCCGGGCCACCTGGGCATCGTCATCACCCAGATCACGGCCCAGGAAGTGCACGCCGAGATGGTGGTGACGGCGTCGCTGATGGCGCCCAACGGCTTCTTGCATGCGGGCAGCGTGGTCACGCTGGCCGACACCTCGGCGGGCTGCGGTTGCCTCGCCACGCTGCCCGAAGGGGCGATCGGCTTCACCACCATCGAGCTCAAGTCCAACCACCTCGGCACGGCACGCGAAGGCACCATCACCTGCGTGGCCAAACCCGTGCACCTGGGCAAGACCACCCAGGTCTGGGACTCGGTCGTCACCCACCGCGACACCGGCAAGACGATGGCGCTGTTTCGCTGCACGCAGATGGTGTTGTACGGCAAGGCATGAGCGGGATTCATCAAGCCGTGAAACTCTTTCGCTTGAATCAGGCACGGCTCCCTGCCAGCATGCGCGAGCCATGCCGGAGCCAGCGATGAACCTCAGCTCGATCTACAACCACCGCGCCGTCGACCACTCACTCGCCACCTCGGGCCAGCCGACGGTGGCACAGCTGGGCGCCATCGCCGAGGCCGGCTTCGACACCGTCATCAACCTCGCCTTGCACGACGACCCACGTTACTCGTTGCCCGACGAGCCGGGCACGGTGGCCTCGCTGGGCATGGCCTATGTGCACATCCCGGTGCAGTTCGCCACACCCACGCGGGCCGACCTGCTGGCTTTCTTCGATGCGATGCAGGCACACGCCGGCCAACGCGTGTGGGTGCACTGCGCGGCCAACATGCGGGTGTCGGCCTTTCTCGGCCTCTACCGGGTGCTGCGACAGGGGGCGTCGCCCGAGGCTGCCTTCGATCTGATGCACGACCTGTGGGAGCCCAACGCGGTGTGGTCGGCCTTCATTGCCGACGCGCTCCAGGATCGCCCATGACACCCTTCAAGAGCGCTGCGGTGGAACACGCCTTCGAGGCCTTTCCGCCGAGCGCGCGGCGCAAGCTGCTGCGCTTGCGCGAGCTCATCTTCAAGACGGCCGCCGCCACACCCGGCGTGGGTGAGATCGAGGAGACATTGAAGTGGGGCGAACCCGCGTACCTCACCTCGCAGAGCAAGAGCGGCAGCACCGTGCGCCTGGGCTGGAAGAAGGCGCGGCCCACACAGGTCGCGATGTACTTCAACTGCCAGACCACGCTGGTGGAGAGCTTTCGCACGCTGTTCCCCAATGACTTCAGCTTCGAAGGAAACCGCGCGCTGGTGTTCGACGAAAGCGATGCCGTGCCCACCGATGCGCTGGGCCATTGCATCGCCGCAGCGCTCACCTATCACCGCGCGGGCGGTGGCGGCAGGTAGAGCCGATCGGCGTAGGTGGCCAGCCACTGCGGGCGCAGGGCCACGAAGATGGCGGTGAGCATGCCGGTGAGAAAGGCTTCGCCGAAGGCGGTCAACACGCGGGCGATGAGCAGGTCGCTTGCCACCGCAGCCGAGAGATCCACCCTCAGCATCAGCGCGCCGACGCTTGCGAGCGCACACGCGACGAAGGTGCCGAAGAAGCCGCGCCCGAGGATGTAGATGAACAGGTGGTGCGGCAACCAGCGCCGCAACACACCGCCAATGCCGAGCATCAGCGTGGCCGGTGCCACACCCAGCCACACCAGGCGGTGCAGGCCTTCGGCGGCGTCGAGCCCGCCCGCCAGCACCATGAGCGCCATCACCGGCCAGAACGACAACACCGCCAGCGGCCAGCCGACCATCAGCATCAGCAGCGCCGCGCCCGACATCGGCTGCGCGAGCGGCACCGCGGCATATCGATCGAGCCCCCACCAGAGCGGCATCAGCGCCCACGCGGCGAGCCAGGGCCAGGGCGGGCCGGTCAGGGCCACGGCGCGCCAGGGGCGCAGCCACAACGCGATCGCCGTGGCCACCACCGCCAGCGCGGCGTCGAGCAGCAGCATCAGGGCCGCGACGAGGGGCTGCTGCGATGACGTGCAGCCATCTCGCGCCCCATCGAGCGCTGCTCGGCCAGCGGCACGCGCGCGCGGGCCTGCGGGTAGATGACCGACTCTTCGAGTGCCATGTGGTCGTGCGAGAGCGCCACGAAGATCTCGGCGCCCCGGCGCAAGGTGTCGGTGTCGACCCAGGTCTGGCCACCGGCCAGGCCCGCCAGCAGGGGCGAGAGTTCGCGCCAGTCTTCTTCGAGCCAGCCGTGGTCTTGCTGCAGCCGCATCACGGTCTGCACGGTGTCGGGGTCGTGGCTTGCCAGCATGCGCGGGAAGACGTGCTTCTCTTCGTCCTGGTGGTGCTGGCGCACGGTGGTTGAGAAGAAATGCTCGATCTCGGCCGCGGCCGCGCGGGCCTCGGCGTCTGCGCCGTTCTGGTCGAGGTGTGCAATGAGCGCCTGCAGCCGCTCCAGCGCCGCCAGTGTGTGGCGGTGGCAGGCGTCGAGCGCCTCGAAGCCGTTCAACAGCACTGGCGACTCCACACTCATGCCAGAAACATGCATCGACACCATCGCGGGCTCCTCGGGGGTTGCGTGCCAGTTTGGCGCGGGCTTTCCAGACTAGGGCGCACGGCAGGGCGTGGTTTTGACATGGCGCAAGCAGGCTCGCCGCGCCTGCTAGATTTGCCCGGCCGCCACGCCCCATGGACACCATGATTCGCATTGCCACCACGCTGCTCTTCGTCCTCGCCATCGGCTACGCCGGTCTGTGCGCCGCGCTGTACTTCTTCCAGCGCTCGTTGATCTACTTCCCGCAGCCGGCGGCGGTGCGCACGCCGGTGGTGGCGGTCGCCAACGGTGTCGATGGTTTCCAGGTGGTCGCCTCGGTGCGCGAGCGGGCCGGGCCGCAGGCCCTCATCTACTTTGGTGGCAATGCCGAAGACGTGAGCCCGAGCCTGGCGCCATTGGCCGAGGCCTACCCCCAGCACGCGATCTACCTGATGCACTACCGCGGGTACGGCGGCAGCGGCGGCTCGCCGAGCGAAGCGGCGTTGACCCATGACGCGCTCGCCCTGTTTGACCAGGTGCACCAGTCGCACCCTCAGGTGACCGTGATGGGCCGCAGCCTCGGCTCGGGCGTGGCCGTGCGGCTCGCGAGCCAGCGGCCAGTGGTGCAGCTGGTGCTGGTCACGCCTTACGACAGCCTGCAGGAGCTTGCTGCGGCGCAGTTCCCGATCTTTCCGGTGCGCTGGATGTTGAAGGACAAGTTCGAATCGGGGCGCCATGCGGCCCAGGTGCGCGCGCCGACGCTGCTGATGGCGGCCGAGCTGGACGAGGTGATTCCGCGTGCGAGCACCGATCAACTCCTGGCGCGCTTCGCCACCGGCCAGGCGGTGATGCACGTGCTGCCGCGCACCTCGCACAACACGATCTCGGAGCACCC
>NZ_JADMJX010000404.1 GCF_018780185.1 Rhizobacter sp. | reverse complement strand
GGTGCGCATGGTCGCGCCGACCGTCGACCCGCAAACGCGCAACGGCATCGTCTACGTCGACCTTGGCGCCACCCGGGAGGTGAAGGCCGGCATGTATGCACGCGGCGAGTTCGACATCGGCAACAGCAACGCGCTGACCCTGCCGCAGACCGCGGTGTTGCTGCGCGACGGCTTCAGCTACGTGCTGCGCGTGGGCGCCGACTCGAAGGTGTCGCAGGCCAAGGTGGGTGTGGGCCGCCGGGTCGGCGACCGCATCGAGATCACCAGCGGGCTCGATGCCTCGGCCAAGGTGGTGGCGGCCGGCGGCGGCTTCCTGAGCGAGGGCGACACCGTCAAGGTGGTCGAGGCACCGGCCGTGGCCAAGCCGGTGGCCGCCGTCAAGTAAACAACGAGAAGAACAAGAAAGCCCCTCGCCATGTTCAACGTTTCGTCCTGGTCGATCCGCAACCCGACGCCGGCCATCCTGCTCTTCATCATGCTCACGCTGGCAGGCGTGATCGGCTTCAAGGCGATGAAGATCCAGAACTTCCCCGACATCGACCTGCCGATGATCACCGTGGTGGCCTCGCTGCCCGGTGCGTCGCCCGCGCAGCTCGAGACCGAGGTCGCGCGCAAGATCGAAAACTCGCTCGCCACCGTGCAAGGCGTCAAGCACGTCTACACCACGCTGCAAGACGGCACGGCGACCCTGATGGTCGAGTTCCGCCTGGAAAAATCAACCCAGGAAGCGATCGACGATGTGCGCGACGCCGTCTCGCGCGTGCGCTCCGACCTGCCGGCCGACCTGCGCGATCCCGTCATCCAGAAGGTCAACCTGGCGGGCACGCCCATCCTGACCTACACGGTGTCGAGCACCCGCATGGACGACGAAGCCCTGTCGTGGTTCGTCGACAACCAGGTCGCCAAGACCATGCTCGCGGTGCGCGGCGTGGGCGCGGTCACCCGCGTGGGCGGTGTGACGCGCGAGGTGCGTGTCGAGCTCGACCCGGCCCGCCTGCTGGCGCTCAACGCCACCGCGGCCGACATCTCGCGCCAGCTGCGCCAGATCCAGCAAGAGGCCTCGGGCGGCCGCGCCGATCTGGGCGGCGCCGAGCAGTCGGTGCGCACCCTCGCCACGGTGCAGTCGGCACAGGAACTGGCCGCCCTCGACGTCACGCTCAGCGACGGCCGCCACATCCGACTCGACCAGGTGGCCCAGGTCAGCGACACCGTGGCCGAGCAGCGCTCGGCCGCGCTGCTCAACGGCAAGCCGGTGGTGAGCTTCGAGATCGTGCGCGCCCGCGGCGCGAGCGAGATCGACGTGACCGACGGCGTGCGCGCCACGCTCGAGAAGCTGAAGGCCGCGCACCCCGACATCGTCATCACCGAGGCCTTCAACTTCGTCGACCCGGTGGTCGAGAACTACGACGGCTCGATGAAGCTGCTGTACGAGGGCGCGCTGCTGGCGGTGCTGGTGGTGTGGCTCTTCCTGCGCGATTTCCGCGCCACCTTCGTGTCGGCGGTGGCGCTGCCGCTGTCGGCCATCCCGACCTTTGCGGTGATGTACCTGATGGGCTTCACCGTCAACGTGGTCACGCTCTTGAGCCTGTCGCTGGTGGTCGGTGTGCTGGTCGACGACGCCATCGTCGAGATCGAGAACATCATGCGCCACCTGCGCGAGGGCAAGACGCCCTTCCAGGCCGCGATGGAAGCGGCCGACGAGATCGGCCTCGCGGTGATCGCCACCACCTTCACGCTGATCGCGGTGTTCCTGCCGACCGCCTTCATGGGCGGTGTGCCGGGCAAGTTTTTCGTGCAGTTCGGCTGGACGGCGGCGATCGCCGTGTTCTTCTCCTTGGTGGTCGCGCGCATGCTGACGCCGATGATGGCGGCCTACATCCTGAAGCCGCCCAAGCACGTTCACAAAGACGCCAAGTGGCTCACCATCTACATGAGCTGGGCCAAGTGGTGCCTGAAACACCGACTCTGGACACTGCTGGGCACCGCGGTGTTTTTTGTCGGCTCGTTTTCGCTGGTGCCCTACCTGCCCACCGGCTTCATCCCGCCCGATGACCTGTCGCAAACCCAGGTGACGGTGACGCTGCCGCCGGGCAGCACCTTCAAGGAAACCAGTGCACTGGCCGAGCAGGCGCGGCAGATCGTGCAGGCCAACCCCTACGTCAAGCTGATCTACACCGCCATCGGCGGCGGCAACGCCGGGGCCGACCCGTTTGCGCCGCAGGGCGCGGCCGAGGTGCGCAAGGCGGTGCTGACGATCAACATGACCCACCGCGACGACCGCCGCGGCACCAGCAAGCAAGACATCGAGGGCCAGCTGCGCGTGGCGCTCGAAGCGCTGCCGGGTGCGCGCGTGAAGGTCGGCCTGGGCGCGTCGAGCGAGAAATACGTGCTGGTGCTGGCCGGTGAAGACGGCCGCGTGCTGGCCGAACACGCGGCAGTGGTCGAGCGCGAGCTGCGCACCATCCCCGGCATCGGCGCGGTCACCTCCACCGCCAGCCTGGTGCGCCCCGAGCTGATCGTGCGGCCCGACTTCGCGCGCGCCGCCGACCTCGGTGTCACCTCGGCCGCGATCGCCGACACGCTGCGCATTGCGACCGCCGGCGACTACGACCAGGGCCTGGCCAAGATGAACTTGAGCCAGCGCCAGGTGCCGGTGGTGGTGAAGCTGGCCGACAACGGCCGCCAAGACATCGAGGTGCTGTCGCGTCTGCCGGTGCCCGGCGCGCGCGGGCCGGTGCCCTTGTCCAACGTGGCCACGCTCGAGATCGCGAGCGGCCCGGCCGAGATCGCGCGCTACGACCGGCTGCGCAACATCAACTTCGAGATCGAGCTCAACCAGCAACCGCTGGGCGAGGTGGAGCAGGCTGCGCTCGCGCTGCCGAGCCTGAAGAACCTGCCGCCGGGCGTGATCCAGACTTCAGTGGGCGACGCCGAGGCCATGGCCGACCTGTTCGCCAGCTTCGGCCTGGCCATGGCCACCGGCGTGCTGTGCATCTACATCGTGCTGGTGCTGCTGTTCAAGGACTTCGTGCAGCCGATGACCATCCTGGTGGCGCTGGTGCTGTCGATCCCGGGCGCCTTCCTGGCGCTGTTCATCACCCACACCGCGTTGTCGATGCCGTCGATGATCGGGCTGATCATGCTGATGGGCATTGCGACCAAGAACTCGATCCTGCTGATCGACTACGTGATCCTGGCGCGGCGCGACCACGGCCTCAGCCGCTGGGACGCGCTGCTCGACGCCTGCCACAAGCGCGCCCGCCCGATCGTCATGACCACCATCGCGATGGGCGCCGGCATGATGCCGATCGCCATCGGGCTGGGGGTCGACCCGAGCTTTCGCTCACCGATGGCCATCGTGGTGATCGGCGGGTTGATCACCTCGACCTTCCTGAGCCTGCTGGTGATCCCGGTCGTGTTCACCTTTGTCGACGACCTGGAACAGTGGACCTCGCGTCACCTGAAGCGGCGGCACCACGAGCAGTCGGCCACGCCGGCATTGCCGGTGGTGGCCGACGCGAGCGAGGGCAAGTAAGCGGCTGCGTCATTCCCGTTCAGGCGGGAATGACGGGTGAGGGTTTAGCGGCGCAACGGCGGCAGGCCGTCACCCCGGGTGGTCAGCTCGGGCGCCGGCAGGCCACCCCGCTCCAGGCGGTCTTCGAGTTCACCCACCACCGCTGCCACCGTGTTGCTGTTTTCCTCCAGCGTCAGGCGCAGCGCGCCTTCCAGGTGGTTCATGCGCTTGAGCAGCTCGGAATGGCCGTCGGTGCTGGCTTGCGCCACACGCGCGAGTTCGGTCGTCAGAAAGCCCCGCAGCTCGGTGAAACGCGAGGCCTCGGCGGTGTCGGCCAGCTCGCGCTGGGCCTGCAGCTCCTTGCTCTGGCGGCGGGTTTCCCGAAGCATCGTCGCTTGCAGCGAGATCGCCCACATGGTGAACAACAGGCTCAAGAAAAACGCCAACCCCAGCATGATCAAGCCAAGCGGTGCCTGCACCGTGGTGAAGACGAGCGAGATGGGGGTGAGCGCGGTGAAGGCCGGCCAGTTGATCAGCGCAAAGAGGCCGATCAGGACGAGAACAGAAAAGAGGGTCAATGCGCGAACCATGGTGGGTTCTCCTTCGAGGCCAGGTGAACCCCAAGACTAGGGCCGCGCAACCGCGAACGCTGTAGGACAGCCCCGCGTCTTGCCACGCATCAGCCCGTTGTGCTGCCCTGCAGACTGCGGATTCGTTCTTGTCGCAAGCTCTCTTCGCGCGCCTGCACCGCCTGGCAACGCGGGCCGCTGAACTCGGCCTGCAGCGCGTCCAGAAACACCCGCGTGCGTGCCGGCATCAGCCGCCGCCCGGGGAACACCGCCCAGGCCGGCGCGCTGGGCAGGTACCAGTCCACCAGCAAGGGCATCAGCTCGCCGCTTTGCACATAAGGCTCGGCAAAGTGGTCGTTGACCGCCGCAATACCGGCACCCCCGCGCGCCAGGCGGATCAGCAGCTCGGGCGAGTTGGCCCGCGCCCGAATCGGTGGCACGCCCTCCCAGTGCTGCTCGCCGCGGGTCAGCCGCCACACCTGGGGCTCGCCGCTTTGCGTGAGGATCTGCAGGCTGTCGTGCTCCATCAGCGCCTCGGGCTCGGGCGGCACGCCGCGTTTTTGCAGGTAGCTGGGGGCGGCATAGAGGCCGTGGGAAAACGTGGCGACACGCCGCGCGGCCAGCGACGCATCGTCCGGCAGATCGCCCATGCGCAGCGCCACGTCGAAGTTTTCGCCGATCAGGTCGACCCGGCGTGGCGACAGGTCGAGCTCCAGCGAGATCGCCGGGTAGCGCTCGATGAAGTCGGACAGCACCCGCCCGAGGATCACGGTCGCAAAGTCGCCCGGCATCGACACCCGCAGCCGCCCGCTCGGCTGCACCTGCCGGTGCTGGGCCAGCAAGGCCGCCGCCTCGACCTCGTCGGCCACCTGGCGGGCATGCTGCAGCACGCTGTGGCCAAAGTCGGTCAGGTTGAGTTTGCGGGTCGTGCGCAGAAGCAGGCGCTCACCCAGCTGGGTTTCGAGCGCCGCCATCCGGCGCGACACGGTCGACTTGGGCAGCCCCAGGCGCTCACCGGCACGGCTGAAACTGCCTTCGTCGACCACGCGAGCAAAGAGCAAGAGGTCGTTGGGTTCGAGCTGGTTCATGGCGGCCACCGTTCCTTGGATGGAACAATGTTATCCATTTTGATGGCTTCCGGATTGTTTACGGGATAACTACATTGACCCCATCGCAACCCATTCCTGAAAGACGCCACCATGAACATCCTGCAAATCAACTCCAGCTCGCGCACCGTGGGCTCGCACTCGTCCCGCCTGGCCACCGACATCGTCGAGCGCCTGCAAGCCGCCAATGCCGAGTCAACACTGACTTTGCGTGACCTGGGCCGCAGCCCCCACCCGGCCCTGGACGAAGCCGCGCTGCAAGCCCTGTTCACCCCGGCCGCCCAACGCAGCGCCGACCAGAACGCCCGTGTGGCGCAAGACGACGCGCTGATCGCCGAAGTGCAAGCCGCCGACGTGCTGGTGCTGGGCGTGCCGATGTACAACTTCGGCGTGCCCGCCGCCTTGAAGAACTGGATCGACGCCATCGCCCGCACCGGCGTCACCTTTAAGTACACCGACAAGGGCCCGATCGGCCTGTTGCAAGGCAAGAAGGTCTACGTGGCGCTGGCCCGTGGTGGCCTGTACCGCGACACGCCGGCCGACACCCAGGTGCCGTACCTGAAGACGGTGTTCGCTTTCCTGGGCATGACCGACGTCCAGTTCGTCTACGCCGAAGGCCTGGCGATGGGGCCGGAAGCCGAGCAAAAGGCGCTGGCCTCTGCCGAAGTGCAGATCGAGGAAGTGTTGGCCTATTGAGACTTGCGCGCCTCGCGACGGTCTCCGACCGCTCAGCCCGAACGGAGTTACGGGTCGTGCGTCTGGAAAGGCTCAATCAAGGGCATACCAGTGGGCGAGGGCTTGCGCACGCAGGCCTTCGCGCGCCGCCTCGTCCAGCGGCGCCCAGCGCCGGTGGCTGCAGGCGGCGCGCGCCATGAAGTCGAGCCAGCCCACGTGGGTGCGCAGCACCCGCTGCTGGCGGTGCTCGATCAGCGGGTTGAAGATGCCGTGGCGTGAGAACAGCTGGCGCGGGTTCTTCTTCACCCACAACCACGAACCCATCTCGAGCGTCAGCGGCAAGAAGGTGCGGCCGGGCTGGTCGCACGCGCGCAGGTAGAGGTGATCCCACAGGTCGCCGTGGGTGAGGTACTGGCGGCTCTGCGGCTCGATCACATAGCGGTGGTGGGTGAGCGTCTGGTCGAGGATGCCCTTGAGCGCCATCAGCTCGGGCAGGTGAGCAATCGGCTCGGCGGTGTGCGCATGCGGAAACCAGATGCGGTCGCGCAGACCGAAGCCCGAGTGGCAGTCGACCGCCATGCTGAAGTGGCGGCTGAGCAGCTCCTCTTCGACCACCTGGTACAGAGCCCGGGCCTCCGCCTCCATCGGCTCGCCCTCGGCGCCGCGGTACCAGGGCAGCGCCGCGCTCAGGCGCTGGCCGCCGATCAGGAACGGCACCCGCGCCGCCGCATCGAGCGGCGCATTGCGCATCAGGTCGACCCCCTGCGCATTGGCACGGGTGCCGCGCGCCATGCCGGCCGGGTTGACCAGCGGCATGAACACCAGGCGCAGCGATTCGAGCTGACGGTGCAAGACTCCGTCCCAGGGCAGGCGCATCACCAGGCTGCGCAAAAACGCCAGCACCACCTCGGCGCCGATGCGCTCCAGCCCATGCACGCCACCAAAAAAACCGATCGCCGGCACGTCCGGGCTGGGGTTGCCGAGCGTGATCGCATGCACCGGGTAACTCAGCCCGCCGGCCTGCACCTCGCACACCACGCGCTGCTGCAGGTGCGGCCCGCCGAGGTCGACGAGTTCTTGCAGATCCAGCAGTTGGGGAAGGGTGGAGAGGCTCACGCGGCACGGCAACAACGGCAGCGCCGAGCCTACGCCGCGCACATGACAGTTCACCCGGCGGGGCAGGGCCGGGCTGACATCAAACCGTCACGGCCGGGCCCTACGGTGTCGCATCCGGTTCACCCAACGGGGCCCACCATGTCACCCAGACTCCACCCTGCCTCCGCATTCGCCATCGGCGGCGCCGTCCTGTGGGGTTTCGTTGAATTCGTCGCCCTGTTCATGGCCTCGTGCCGCTCGCGCTGGTCGCAATGGCGTCAGAGCTCGCGCACGCCCTCGCACAGCGGGTAATGGCTGCAACTGAGCACCCGCTGGCCGGCGAGCGGGCCGCTTGAGCGAACCTGCTCCACCATCGCCCCGCCGCACAAGGGGCAGGGCTGGGTACGCAGCCGCCAGGCCGAGGGGGGCAGCGTGCTGTCGGGAAACGGCCCTTCGCGGCGGATGACCACCGGCTGCGTCTTTTCTTCGCGCGCGTGCAGCAGGTCGCGCAGGCGGCTGCCATCGATCAGGTGGATGTTGCGCCCCTCGCTGAAGCGCAGCGCCTCGGGCGTGAACACCCCCGAGCTGAGCACAAAGCCCCCCGCCGCCTGGCGCGACAGCATCAGCGCGTGCAGCTCGCGCAGCGGCCCCACACCGACAGCGTTCGAGCGCCAGGGTTTGCAGTCGACCAGAAAACGCTCGGTGCCGCGGGCCAGCACCATGTCGACCGCGCGGCCGCCGCCGCCGCCGGTTTCGCTGACGGCATAACCGCGCTGGCGAAAGCCCTCGGCCGCGAGCCGCTCGAACTCGTGCCAACCCATGCCTTCGATCAAGGCCACGCCGGCCGGTACGGCCAAGGCGGGCGCCGCGTCGGCACGCACACGCCAGCCCGTCGCCATGCCCGACAGCCGCTTCAGAATGCCTTTCGCTCGCCCGATTGCCATCGCCCTGGTGTGCCCTGGTGCTTACCCGCCGTGACCTTGTCGCCGAGGCTAACCGAGCCCCGGTGCGCCCACAATGCGGTGAGGCCCGGGGCGCACACGGGCCGCAGCGTGCTGAAATGCGGTGAGCTCGGCTCACGCTGAACGAGCACCCCGCGATGGATGAACGGAGCCCCTCCCGCCCATGCGCACCTCTTTGCCGATCCGCACGCGACTGACACTGCTGGTGCTGGCCACCGCCCTGCCCCTGGTCGCCTTGCTGGCCTACAACGGCGTGCGGCAAGCCGAGGTCGAAACCGAACGCGCCAGCGCCGAAGCCCTGCGCGCCGCACGCGCCGCCGCGGTCGAGACCGAAACCCTGCTCAACACCGCCCAGCGCCTGCTCACCCAGCTGGGCCAGCGCCCAGGCGTGAACGCGCTCGACGCGACACAGTGCGACCCGATCTTCCGCAGCTTTCGCGGCCTGTTCCCCAGCTATACCAACCTGATCTCGGTGCACCGCGACGGCGACCGCGTGTGCAGCGCCATCGAGCCGCCGCCGGGGGTGCCCCTGCGCATCAGCGCCGGTTTGCCGCTCGCCGCCGCACTGGACAGCGGCCGCTTCGCCGTCGGCCAGGTCAACCGCGGCGTGTTCACCAAACGCTGGGTGCTGCTGGTCGCGCAGCCGCTGCCCGCACGGCCCAATGCCGAAGGCCGCATGGAAGTACCGGGCGTGCTCGCCATGGCGATCGACCTGGCCAGCGTGCGCCTGGCGCCGGGCCCGGGCGAGCTGCCGCCCCAGGCGCTGGCGCGCATCGTCGACGCCCGCGGTTCAGTGATCGCCAGCAGCCTGGAGCCCGACAAATGGATCGGCCAGAGCCTGGCCAACATCCCCTGGTTCAAAGAGCTGGTGCCGGGGCAAAGCCGTAGCGGCCAGTCTCCCGACCACGCCGGCGTGCAGCGCATCTTCGGTGTTGCGCCGATCCAGGGCACGGCCTGGCATGCGGCGGTGGGCATCCCGGTCGACGTGGTGTACGGGCCGGTGCGAGAGCGGGCCCTGTTTAATGCGGTGCTGGCGGTGCTGGCGGTGCTGCTGGCGGCGGCACTGGCGTATGTGGTGGCGCGCCGCACGGCGGCGCCGGTCGAGGCCATGGCCGCGGCGGCCCAGCGGGCCTCGGTCGATCACTCCGCGCTGGCCTTGCAAGGCATCCGGCTCGAAGGTGCGCCGCGCGAGGTGCTGGCGCTGGCCGAAGACTTCGGCAACATGCTGGCGGCCCGCGCCGCCGCCGAACAGGCCTTGCGCGACAGCGAGGAGAGCCTCGCCACCACCCTGCACTCGATCGGCGACGCGGTGATCGCCACCGACGACCGTGGCCACATCACGCGCATCAACAGCGCCGCCGAGCGCTTGACCGGCTGGGCTGCCCAGGAGGCGCTTGGCCACCCGCTGGCCGAGGTGTTTCGCATCGTCCACACCGACACGCGCAAGAGCGCCCCCGACCCGGTGCAACGGGTGCTGGCCCGTGGCGACGTGGTCGGCCTGGCCAACCACACCGCGCTGCTGTCGCGCGACGGTCGCGAGTACCAGATCTCCGACAGCGCGGCGCCCATCCGCAACCCGCAGGGCCACATCACCGGCGTGGTGCTGGTCTTCAGCGACGTGACCGAGCCCTACCGCGTTCAGCAGGCGCTGGCCGCACGCGAGGAGCACCTGCGCAGCACCGGCGAGCTGGCACGCGTGGGCGGCTGGGAGCTCGACATCGCCACCGGCAAGACCAGCTCTTCCGACGAGATCTGCCGCCTGCTCGACGTGCCCCCCGGGTCGAACTTCTCGCTGGAAGAGGGTTGGTCCTTCTGCCGGCCCAGCGCCCGTGCGCAGGTCGAGGCGGCGTTGCAGGAGGCCATCGCCCATGGCACCCCCTGGGACATCGAGCTGCCCATGGTCACCGCGACGGGGCGTGAGATCTGGGCGCGCTCGCGTGGCCGGGTCGCGCTGCGCAACGGCCAACCGGCGCGCGTGCTGGGCGTCGTCCAGGACATCACCGACCTGCGCGAGTCGCAGGAAAAGCTGCGCCAGAGCGAGAGCCTCCTGCGCATCGCCAGCAAGATGGTCCGCATGGGCGCGTGGGTGGTGACGCTGCGCGACCGCACGATGGTCTGGTCCGACGAAGCCTGCGCCATCCACGGGCTGCCCCCCGGCACCACGCCCAGCCTCGAAGAGGCCCAGCTGCACCACGCGCCCGAGTACCGCGACACCGTGCGCAACGCCTTCCGCGCCTGCGCCCTGCACGGCATACCCTACGACCTGGAGATCCAGATCCTCACCGCCAGCGGCAAGCGTGTGTGGGTGCGGGAGGTGGCCGAAGCGGTGCGCAACAGCCAGGGGTCGATCTCGCGCGTGCACGGCGCCATCCTCGACATCAGCGAAACCCGCCAGGCCCGGATCGAGCTCGAAACCCACCGCCACCACCTGGAGATGCTGGTGGCCGAGCGCACCGCCGACCTGGAAAACGCGCGCAATGCGGCCGAAACGGCGAACCGCGCCAAGAGCGCCTTCCTGGCCAACATGAGCCACGAGATCCGCACCCCGATGAACGCCATCATCGGCCT
>NZ_JADMJX010000333.1 GCF_018780185.1 Rhizobacter sp. | reverse complement strand
TGTTGATGGCGCTGGCCGTGAAGGCCAACTCTGCCACGCTGGTCTTGGGCGTGTCGGCGAGGTAGGCCGCGATGTTGCCGATCTGCTCGCTGCTCAATTGGTTGAACTGGCCCATGGATCCGCCAAGGTTGCCGCTGATGGCAGTGCCGAAGCGAGTCATGGCCCGCTCGAAGGTGACAGCGGTGAAGATGGGGGTTTGCAAGTTGCTGCCGGTGGCAATGCGGTTGCGGCGGTCTTGCGCGGTGTGGCAGTTGGTGCAACTGCCCAGCTGCTGCATGCCTGATTCGTTGCCGGTGTCTTCAAACAGGCGCTTGCCCACGACTGGGTCCCCCGAGGTCTGCGCCACGCTCGGCGCCGCCCACAAGGCCAGGCAGGCCAGTGCGGCCCCGGTCAGAAGCCAACGGGTCGGGATGCGTTCGAGAAAGTTCATGGCGTGAGAGGGGCGCGCACCGCGGGGTTTGCGGATACTGCATTTCATCGCGTTGCCTCGCCCGCAGGGGCGCGAGGTTGTTACGCCATGTGCAACCAAGCCTGTGCGCCGGCTGCACGTCACGGCGCGGCCAGGTTGCGTCTGCTTACCAGCAGTGGCCTGCCGCCAACGATGCCGGGGCCGGCTCAGCCTTGACTGAACAGCCCTATGTGCTGGTCGCGCAGCTGGTTCTTCAGCACCTTGCCCATGGCGTTGCGCGGCAGCTCGCTCACCACGTAGACGCGTTTCGGCACCTTGAAGTTGGCGATGCGGCTCTTGAGGCTTTGCACGATGGCCGCGTCGTCGAGTGTGGCGCCAGGCTTGGCCACCACCACCGCCACGCCGGCTTCGCCGAAGTCGGGGTGGGGCACGCCGATCACCGCGCTTTCGGCCACGCCGGGCATCTCGTTGATGAAGCCTTCGATCTCGGCCGGGTAGACGTTGTAGCCGCCCGAGATGATCAGGTCCTTGCTGCGCCCGACGATGGTCACGTAGCCGTCGGCGTCGACGCGGCCCACGTCGCCGGTCTTGAACCAGCCGTCGGCGGTGAACTCTTCTTTCGTCTTGTCGGGCATGCGCCAGTAGCCGGCAAACACGTTGGGGCCGCTGACCTGGATGTTCCCCACCTCGCCAGCGGGGCACGGCTGGCCGTTGTCGTCTTGCACCCGCAAGCCCACGCCGGGCAGCGGAAAACCCACCGTGCCGCCGCGGCGCTCGCCGTCTTCGGCCCGGTAGGGGTTGGAGGTGAGGATGACCGTCTCGCTCATGCCGTAGCGTTCGACGATGGTGTGGCCGGTGCGCTCACGCCATTCGTTGAAGGTCTCGATCAGCAACGGCGCCGAGCCCGCCAGGAAGAGCCGCATGTTCTTGCAGGCCTCGCGCGTGAGCCCCGGCTCGGCCAGCATGCGCACGTAGAGGGTGGGCACGCCCATGAACACGGTGGCGCGCGGCAGGTTGGCCACCACCGTCTTGGCGTCGAACTTCGACAGCCAGATCATCTTGCTGCCGTTGAGCAGCGCCCCTTGTGCGGCGACGAAGAGGCCGTGCACGTGGAACAGCGGCAGCGCATGGATCAGCACGTCACCCGCCTTCCAGCCCCAGTAGTCTTTCAGCGTCTGCGCGTTGCTCAAGATGTTGCCGTGCGTCAGCATCGCTCCCTTGCTGCGCCCGGTGGTGCCGCTGGTGTAGAGGATGCAGGCGAGGTCGTCGCGCTGGCAATGCGCCGGTGTGTGCTGGTCGCTCTGGTGCGCGGCACGCTCCAGCAGGCTGCCGCTGCGGTCTTCGTTCAAGGTGAACACATGCGTGGTGCCGGCCTTGAACGCGATCTGGCTGACCCAGCCGAAGTTCTTGCCCGAACACACCACCACCGCGGGCTCGGCGTTGCCGATGAAGTATTCGATCTCGGCCGCCTGGTAGGCGGTGTTGAGCGGCAAGTACACATAACCCGCGCGCAGCACGGCCAGGTAGAGCATCAGCGCTTCGACCGACTTCTCGGTCTGCACCGCCACGCGGCTGCCGGCGGGCAGCTTCAGCGAGGCCAGCAGGTTGGCGAGCATGGCGGTCGCGCGCTCGAGGTCGCGCCAGGTGTAGCGGCCGGGCAGGCCATCGGCGCATTCGATGGCCACGCCGTCGAGGTCGTGCGGGAAGTTGCCGCGCAGCGCGGCAAAGAGGCTGTGGTTCATGGGCGCAGGGTCGTTCGGGTCAATCGGGCCGCTCACTCCAGCTTGGCGCCGGAGTGTTTCACCACCTCGGCCCAGCGCTTGACTTCGCTGCTGACGAATTTACCGAAAGCCTCGCCATACAGGTCGGGCGTGTCGGTGCCCAGGCCGTTCCAGGCCTTGCGCAACTCGTCGGAGCCCAGGGCCTTGACCATCTCGGCACGCATCGCGTCGATCGCTTCTTTCGGCGTGCCCTTCGGCGCCCACAGGCCGTACCAGGTGGCCACCTGGTAGGTGGGCACGCCGCCCTCGACGCTGGTGGGCACCTCGGGGAAGCCGGGTGCACGCTTTTCAGCCGCCACCGCCAGCGCCCTGATGCGCCCGCCCTTGATGTGCGCCGCCGACGAGCCCAGGCCGTCGAACATCATGTCGACCTGGCCCGCGATCAGGTCTTGCAGCGAGGGGCCCGCGCCACGGTAGGGAATGTGGGTGATGAAGGTCTTGGTCTGCAGCTTGAAGAGCTCGCCGGCCAGGTGGTGCGAGGTGCCGTTGCCGGCCGAGCCGTAGTTCAACTGCCCGGGGTTCTTGCGCACGAATTCGAGCAGGCCTTTCAGGTCGGTGACCGGCACCTTCTTCGGGTTGACCACGATCACCTGCGGCACGCTGGAGACCAGCCCGACGGGGATGAAATCGGTCTCGATGTTGTAGTCGAGCTTGGGGTACATCGAGGGCGCGATGGCGTGGTGCACCGCGCCCATGAAGAAGGTGTAGCCATCGGGTGCGGCCTTGGCGGCCACGGTCGCGCCCACGGTGCCACCGGCGCCGCCCTTGTTGTCGATGATGAATTGTTTGCCGGTGTTCTTGGTCAGCATGGCGCTCAGCGGCCGTGCGAAGGCATCGGTGCCGCCGCCGGCAGGGAAGGGCACGACGATGGTGACAGGCCGGGTCGGCCAGGCCGATTGCGCACTGGCCCAGGGGCTGGCGAGGGCGGCGAGGCTGCCGAGGGCGGCCAGGGTGAAGGCGCGGCGGTGCGAAACGGTCATGGGTGTCTCCTGCTTTTATGTCAGATGCGGTGGGTCAGATGAGGCCGGACACGGCGCGCGAATGGGCCACTTCGCCGTGCACGAACTGTTCGTGGCTGGTTTCGACCTTGTCGAGGTCATAGAGGTAATTGACCATCAGGCCGAACGACTGCTTGAGCCCCTTGCGCGAGAGATCGCCCAAGGGGTTGAGGCGCTCCAGCCGCGCGCCGTTGTCGAGGTGAAAGCGTGCCACCGGGTCGCCTTGCGGCGAGGTGCTGTGGTGCACCAGGTAGGCGGCGCACAAGCGGCTGAGGGCTTCGCGCTCGGGTTCGCCGAGGGACTGCAGTGTGCTTGCGTTGGCCAGTGCATTCAGGTCGCCACCCGACGCTGCCAGCAGGCACTCGCGCGCCGCGCTGAGCCGCTCGGCCACGCCTTTGCGCAATGGCGTGGGGGTGTCCCCCGGTGTGCCCGACGCTTGCAGCCACTTGGCAAAACCCGGGATGGGCGAGAGCGTGCAAAAGCGCTTGAGCTGCGGCAGCTCGCGTTGCAACTGCTCGGCCACCCGCTTGATCAGGAAGTTGCCGAGCGACACACCGCGCAGCCCCGGCTGGCAGTTGCTGATGGAGTAGAAGGCCGCGAGTTTGTACTGGCTCGGCGCGAGCGTGGGCTGCGCGTGTTTGTCGATCAGCGGCGCGATGGTGGCGGGCATCTCGGGCAGCAACGCCACCTCGACAAAGATCAGCGGCTCGTCAGGCAGCTGCGGGTGAAAAAAGGCGAAGCAGCGGCGGTCGGGCTGCAGGCGGCGGCGCAGGTCGTCCCAGCCGTCGATCTCGTGCACGGCCTCGTGGCGAATGATCTGCTCCAAGAGCTGCGCCGGCGAGCGCCAGTCGACCTGCTGCATCTGCAAGAAGCCGGGGTTGAACCACGACGACAGCAGATGCAGGAAGTCGTTTTCCAGCGCACGCAGCTCGGGCTGTGCGCCCACGCGCGCGAGCAGCTTGCGCCGCATCGCGACGATCTGCGCCGTGCCGCCGGGGGTGCGGTTGATGCGTCGCAGCAGCTCTTGCCGCGGTGGCTCGGCCAGGTGGGTGAGGCGGATCAGGTTGTCGGCCGAGGGCTCCTGCGCATAGGCCTGCGCCACCGACAGCACGGCCTGCGGGTCAGGGCTGAACTCGCGCGAGAGGCGGTCGAAGAAGCCGCCTTGCTGGTCGTCGGGCAGGGCGCTGAAGCGGGCGACGAGCTGGCGGGCGATGGCCACGCTGTTGGCCTCGCCACGCTCGGACAAGAGGCGCTTGCAGTCGAGCAGCAGGCTGCGCAGTGCGCGGTCGTCACCCACGCGGCGGGCGGCGGATTTGAGGCCGTCAAGCATGTTGTTGCCCCGTGCTGTGTTCGTGGGCACGCAAGGCCTTGAGCGCGGTGAGTTGCGCCATCAGGTGGTCGTGCATCAGGCGCTCGGCGCGCGCCGCATCACGCTGCTCGATGGCGGCGATGAGCACCCGGTGTTCGTTGATCGAGTCTTCGATGCGGCCCGGCCAGTTGAGCTGGCGCCCGCGCAGCAGGCGCAAGAACTTGCGCAGCTCGTTGGTGGCGCGGTCGAGCCAGCGGTTGTCGGCCAATGCCTGCACCATGCTGTGGAACTCGTGGTTGGCGCGGTAGTAGCCGTCGATGTCGTGCGCGGCGGCGTGTGCCTCCAGCGTCTCGTGCAGGCGGCGCAAGGTCGCAATGCCCTCGGGCGTGGCCTTGCGCACCGCTTCAAACGCGCAGCGGCCTTCGAGCAAGGCCATCACCGGGAACAGCTCCTCGGCATCGTCTTCCGACATCTCGGTGACGCGGCAGCCCTGGCGCGGCACCAGCTGCACCAAGCCTTCGGAGGCCAGCACCTTGAGCGCTTCGCGCAGCGGGGTGCGGCTGATCTGCCACTCGTTGGCCAGCGCGAGCTCGTCGATCCACTGGCCGGGCACCAACTGGCGCTCGAACACCATGTGGCGCAGCCGCGAGGCCACTTCCTCGTGCAAGGATGCGGGGCGCAAAGGGGTGGGCTCGACCATGGGTGCCAACTCTAGAGGCAGTAATTCTTAATTACAAGAGGGTTTGAGCCAAATCGAAGATCGGTTCGAAGACCCTCCTTCACACATCATTTCGCTTGCGTTCGTTGGCCCGAGTTCTATGCTTGGTGCACTGCAACAAACGAAGGCGAAGCCCATGGACGACGCCCTGGCGTCTGGCCTCGATGCACACGGCACCGTGCTCTACATCGAGGATCAGGATCTCAACTTCTTGCTGGTCGAGGCCCAGCTGGCGGCCACCTTGCCGGGTGTGCAGCTGATCCGTGCTTCGACCGGGGCCGAGGGCGTGGCCCGGGTGCGTGCCGAGCGGCCCGACCTGGTGCTGCTCGACATGCACCTGCCCGACCTCGGCGGCCTGGAGGTCGTGCGCGCGCTGACGCTGGAGATCTCGGAGGGCTTGAAGGTGGCCCTGCTGACCGCCGACCATTTGTCGATGGACATCCTGAAGGCGATGAGCCTGGGTGCCTACGAATACTGGGTCAAGCCGATCAGCGCCAGCCAGCTGGAGAAGGGTGTGCGCCGTGGCTTGGCGGCGGCGGCCACCGACCCGCGGCACCGCCCGCCGGTCGCCAACCACGGTAACGGATCGAAGGCCCGGCCGATGTGAGGTCGGGCCACCGCCTCGGGCCTCAGCGCAACAGCGAGGCCTCGAGCCGCGTCACCATGTCGATCAGGCGGGGCCGCACCTCGTTGAGCAGGTATTCCTTCGAGAGATTGAACGACGGGCCGCCGCAGTTGATCGCCATCGGCGGCAGGCCGCCACCCGGCTGGAAGGCGCGGGCGATACCGTTCACATCGCGCTGCCAGTCACCGAACGAGCAGGTAACGCCCAGTGTGCGGTACTCCACCAGCGAGCGCTCGATGCCGTCGCGGATGTCGGGCCAGGCCACTTCGTCGAGTTCTTGCACCCGCTCCATGAAGTCTTCGCGCTCACGCTCGGGGATGGCGGCGAGCCAGGCGCGCCCGATCGCCGAGGTGGCCACCGGAATGCGCGAGCCCACGTCGAGGCTGAGCGTGAGGGCGGCCGAGCTGCGGCAGTTCTCGACATAGATCATCGACAACCGGTCGCGCGTGCCGAGCGACACCATCGAGCGCGTGGCGTCGGCCAGCTCTTGCATCATCGGGCGGGCGATCTGCCGCACGTCGAGCCGCGCCAGCATCGCGCTGCCGAGCGACAAGGTGGCCGTGCCCAGGCGGTACTTGCCGCTTTCTTCGACCTGGATCAGGTAGCCCAGCTTGGTCAGCGTGGAGGTCAGCCGCGACACGGTCGACTTGGGCAGCTTGCAGCGTTGTGCGATCTCCTGGTTGCCGAGCGCCTTGTCGCCTGAGCGGAAACACGACAAGACCTCCAGCCCGCGCGCCAGTGCCGTCACGAAGTGGCGGTCTTCCTTGGTCTTGGGGGCGGGTCGGCTGGCGGGTGCTCCGCGCTCCACCTTGGCGATTTTGGTGAGTGTGTTCATCTGCTTCCATCAAACCCTGGGTAGCGCCAAAGTGGAACACAAATCTGCAAACGGGTGATTGTGAGATTCCCCAGTCTCGGATCGACCCGCGCTCTTCTTTGCGCAGTAGTTCCCACGAGGAAAGGGGCATTTTGGCTCGGTAGAGTCCATAAGTTGACAGCCCAGGGTGGAGGATGAACAATTTAGGCTTGTTTTTACATGCGGAATAGTGTTCCGCATTGCAGCACAAAATGCGGCACCTTTGATGTGCTGGACGCCCCACCCACAGCTTCCACGAGACCCCCATGGACCTGAGCTTCACCCCCCAAGAACAAGCCTTTCGCGAAGAGGTGCGCAGCTTCGTCAAAGCCAAGTTGCCCGAGTCGATCCGCCACAAGGTGGTGAACAGCCTGCGCCTCTCGCGTGAAGACCATGTGCTGTGGCAGAGCACGCTGCACGAGCGTGGCTGGGGCGGCCCCGGCTGGCCCAAGGAACATGGCGGCCCGGGCTGGAACGCGGTCGAGCAGTACATCTTCGAAGAAGAGTGCGCCGCCGCCGGGGCGCCGCGTTTGATTGCCTTCGGCATCAAGATGGTGGCGCCGGTGATCATGGCCTTCGGCTCGCCCGAGCAGCAGCAGCGCTTTTTGCCCGACATCTCTTCGGCGCGCAAATGGTGGTGCCAGGGTTATTCGGAGCCGGGTGCGGGTTCCGACCTCGCGTCACTCAAGACGCGTGCGGTGCGCGGGGTCGATGCGAAGGGTGACCACTTCATCGTCAACGGCCAGAAAACCTGGACGACGCTCGGCCAATACGCCGATTGGATCTTCTGCCTGGTGCGCACCGACCCGCAGGCCAAGGCGCAGCGTGGCATCAGCTTCCTGCTGATCGACATGAAGACGCCGGGCATCACCGTGCGACCGATCATCACGCTCGATGGCGCGCACGAGGTCAACGAGGTGTGGCTCGAAGACGTGCGCGTGCCGGCCGAGAACCTGATCGGCGAAGAGAACAAGGGCTGGACGTATGCCAAGTTCCTGCTCGGCCACGAGCGCAGCAACATCGCCGGCATCGGCGTTTCCAAGCGCGAACTGGGCCGCCTGAAGAGCATCGCGGCCACCGAGCAGAAGCGCGGCAAGCCGCTGCTCGAAGACCCGCTGTTTTCGGCCAAGGTGGCGCAAGTCGAAGCCGACCTGATCGCGCTGGAGATGACCAACCTGCGTGTGCTGTCTGAAGAGAAAGACAAGCGTGCACCCGGCCCGGCCGCGTCCATCCTCAAGATCAAGGGCACCGAGATCCAGCAGACCATCACCGAGCTGCTGGTGCAGGCCGTGGGGCCGTATGCGCTGCCCTTCGTGCGCGAAACCATCGGTGCGAATTACGAAGGCGACCACATCGGCCCGAGCTATGCGGGGTCGCTCGGTGCGCACTACTGCAACATGCGCAAGCTGTCGATCTTCGGGGGCTCGAACGAGATCCAGAAGAACATCATTTCGCAGCAACTGCTCGGCCTCTGACCGGCAGCAAGAGAGAAACACACACCATGGACTTCAGCTTCAGCGAAGAGCAGCAACAACTGCAAGACGCCATCTCCCGCTTCGTGCAGGGTGACTACAGCTTCGAGCGCCGCAAGGGCATCATCGCCAGCCCCGAGGGCTGGAGCAAAGAGGCCTGGCAAGGCCTCGCCGACCTCGGCGTGCTCGCGATCAACGTGCCCGAGGCGCACGGCGGCCTGGGCTACGGCCCGATCGAAACCCTGCTCGCGATGCAATCCGTCGGCCCCGCACTCTTGTGCGAGCCGCTGCTGGAAAGCGCCGTGATCGCCACTGCCCTGGTGCGCGACTTCGGCTCCGGTGATCAGCAGGCCGAGCTGTTGCCGGTGATGGCGGCGGGCGAGGCCATCGTGGTGCTGGCCCATCTGGAAGCCGCTGCGCGTGGCGAGGCCGATTGGGTGGAAACACGGGCGACGAAGAGCGGCGACGACTTTCTGCTGCAGGGCCACAAGGCCGTCGTTGCGCAGGCTGACACGGCCGATGAACTGCTGATCTCTGCCCGTACCGACGGTGCCCCTGGTGATGCGCAAGGCGTGAGCCTGTTCCGCGTCGCACGCGACACCCCGGGCTTGCAGCTCAAGGCCTACCCCACGCTCGACGGCCGCCGCGCCGCCGAGGTGATCTTGCGCGACGTGCGGGTGCCCGCCAGTGCGCGCCTCGGTGCTGCGGGCGCGGCGCTGCCTGCCATCGAACGTGCGCTCGACATCGGCCTCGCCGCGCTCTGCGCCGAAGCGCTGGGCGTGATGGAAGCGACTGTCAGCGCGACCATCGAGTACCTGAAGACCCGCCAGCAGTTCGGCCAGCCGATCGGCCGCTTCCAGGCCTTGCAGCACCGCACCGCCGACATGCTGCTGCACCTGGAGCAGTCGCGCTCGATGGCCTACCTGGCGGCCATGAACTGCAACCTGGCCGACGACACGCAGCGCCGCAAGACGCTGTCGGCCGCCAAGGTCGTGGTCGGCAACGCCTGCCGTTTCATCAGCCAGCAGTCGGTGCAGTTGCACGGCGGCATGGGCATGACCGACGAACTCACACTCAGCCATTGGTTCAAACGCCTGATGGCGATCGAGCTCACTTTTGGCGACACTGACTCCCACCTGCAGCGCTTCGCGCAACTGAGCCAACGCGACGCCCTGCAAGCAGCCTGACAACCCACGTACCACTTCTCCGTTCGGGCTGAGCCTGTCGAAGCCCTTCGACAAGCTCAGGGCGAACGGTTCCACCAGCCAAGGAATCACCATGTCTTCCAACAAAGCCGCCTTCCAGTGGGACGACCCGCTGCTGCTCGACCAGCAACTCACCAGCGACGAGCGCGCCGTCCGCGATGCGGCCAAGGCCTACGCCCAAGGCAAGCTCGCACCGCGTGTGCTCGAAGCCTTCCGCCATGAAAAGACCGACCCCGCGATCTTTCGCGAAATGGGCGAGCTGGGTTTGCTTGGGCCCACCATCCCCGAGCAGTACGGAGGCGCCGGCCTCAACTACGTCTGCTACGGCCTGATCGCGCGTGAGGTTGAACGTGTGGACTCGGGCTACCGCTCGATGATGAGCGTGCAGTCGTCACTCGTCATGGTGCCGATCAACGAGTTCGGCAACGAAGCGACCAAGCAGAAATATCTGCCCAAGCTCGCCAGCGGCCAATGGATCGGCTGCTTCGGCCTGACCGAGCCTGACCATGGCTCCGACCCCGGCAGCATGGTCACGCGCGCCAAGAAGGTGGCCGGTGGCTACAGCCTCTCCGGCGCCAAGATGTGGATCAGCAACAGCCCCATCGCCGACGTGTTCGTGGTGTGGGCGAAAGACGATGAAGGTGCGATCCGCGGCTTCGTGCTGGACAAGGGCGCCAAGGGCCTCTCGGCCCCGGCCGTGCACGGCAAGGTGGGCCTGCGCGCCAGCATCACCGGTGAGATCGTGATGGACAACGTGTTCTGCCCCGAAGAGAACGCCTTCCCCGAGGTGCGTGGCCTGAAGGGCCCGTTCACCTGCCTGAACAGCGCACGCTACGGCATCGCCTGGGGCGCGCTCGGCGCGGCCGAAGACTGCTGGCACCGCGCCCGCCAGTACGTGCTCGATCGCAAGCAGTTCGGCCGCCCGCTGGCGGCCAACCAGCTCATTCAGAAGAAGCTGGCCGACATGCAGACCGAGATCACGATGGGCCTGCAGGGTTGCCTGCGCCTGGGCCGCATGAAGGACGAAGGCACGGCGGCAGTCGAGATCACGTCCATCATGAAGCGCAACAGCTGCGGCAAGAGCCTCGACATCGCCCGCCTGGCGCGCGACATGATGGGCGGCAACGGCATCAGCGACGAGTTCGGCG
>NZ_JADMJX010000066.1 GCF_018780185.1 Rhizobacter sp. | reverse complement strand
CCGGACCTGCGGATTATGATTCCGTCGCTCTAACCGGCTGAGCTAAAGCGCCTGAGCCGCGCATTATAGCCACCACTTTCTGGCGCTCGCTTCGCGCCACTCCACCCGGACCCGCATGTTCAGCTTCTTCAAGAAAAAACCCGTGGCACCCGACGCCGCGGCAGCACCTGTTGCCCCGGTGGCTCCGCCGCCTCCCGCGCCAGAGCGCGGCAGTTGGCTCGACAAGCTGCGCGGCGGCTTGCGCAAGACGAGTTCCAGCATCGCCCGTGTCTTCACCGGAACGCAGATCGACGACGCGCTCTACGAAGATCTCGAAGCCGCGCTGCTGATGGCCGATGCCGGCGTGAAGGCCACCGAGTTCTTGCTGAGCGACCTGAAACGACGTGTCAAAGAGGAGCGCGCGACCGATCCAGCTGCCGTGAAAGGCCTGCTGGCCGATGCCGTGGCCGAGTTGCTCAAGCCGCTGGAGAAGCCCCTGCAGGTGGGCGAGCACCGGCCGATGGTGATGATGGTCGTGGGGGTGAACGGCGCCGGCAAGACGACCAGCATCGGCAAGCTCACGCGTCACCTCGCCGATGGTGGGCAGAAGGTGCTGCTGGCCGCCGCAGACACCTTCCGCGCCGCCGCCCGCGAGCAGCTGGCGGTGTGGGCCGAGCGGGCAGATCGCCCAGGCTCGCGGCCGGCGGTCGAGATCGTCAGCCAGGAAAGTGGTGACCCGGCGGCCGTCAGTTTCGACGCGGTCGTGGCCGGCCAGTCACGCGGCTGCGACGTGGTGATCGCCGACACCGCAGGGCGTCTCACCACCCAGACCCACCTGATGGAAGAGCTGAAGAAGATCAAGCGCGTGATCGGCAAGGCGCAAGCCGGCGCGCCGCATGAGGTGCTGCTGGTGGTCGACGGCAACACCGGCCAGAACGCGCTGTCGCAGGTGAAGGCCTTCGACGACGCATTGCAGCTGACCGGCCTGGTGGTCACCAAACTCGACGGCACGGCCAAGGGCGGCGTGCTTGCGGCCATCGCGCGCGAGCGGCCCATCCCGGTTTATTTCATCGGCGTGGGCGAGAAGCTCGAAGACCTGCAGACCTTCGATGCGCGCGAGTTCGCGCAGGCCCTGCTGAGCTGAGGCGCCGCCGCTCTAGCGGATCGACGGGCCCGAGCCCCGTGGTGGCATGGGCGTGGGCGCGAGCGGCACGCGGGCGGAGTCGAGGTCATCGAACCAGGTCGACGACGGGGGCTCCCGTTGCTCCGACCCATCGTCTTCGACGGCCACGGCCATGGGCTGCCTGGCCATCGCGGTGGCAGGCACCCGGCTCGGTTGAGGGGGGGTGACACCTGCCGGCGCCTCGCCTGGCACGCCGAGGATGGCGTTGCGTGCACCCACCGCGTTGGGCAGCGCGTCTTCGCGCCACACGTGCAGCGGGATGTCGGCTGCCTTCAGCACACGGTCCATGCGGGCGTGGCGCTGTCTGGCGCGTTCGTTCTCTTGTGACTCAGGGGCGCGAATGTCGACCACCGCAATGACCTGCGAGACGCTGTCGCAGACCACCAGGTCGGCACACATCACGCCGACGCGGCGCAGCCACTCTGAATAAGAGTGGCGGGTCGGCACCTTGAGAAAGCGGGCCAGCGGCACTTGCGCCAGGATGATGTGCTCCGGCAAACCAGCGCGAAGCGCGGCGTAGGCCTTGCGCTCGGGCGTGGTCATGATGCGGGTGGCTTGCGGGTGCCACGACATCAGTGTGTCGAGCCCTTCGGCCACCTTGACCTTGTTGCGCCTGGAGCTGTCTTCGCGTGGTGCGCGCTGCCGCCACCACATCCATACCAGGCCCGCCAGCAAGACAAGCCCCCCAACGATCAGCAGCAGTTCCATGTGTTTGTACTACCCGTTTTCTGCAGAAGCAGACCATAGCCCCCGCCGGGGGGTGCGGTCAACTGGCGCTCTACCGAGATTCAGCGCATGCCGCCGGGCCCGCCCAGGCCTTTCATGCCGCCCATGCGCTTCATCATCTTCATCATGCCGCCGCCCTTCATCTTCTTCATCATCCCCTGCATCTGGTCAAACTGGTTGAGCAGGCGGTTGACCTCTTGCACCTGAACGCCGGCGCCTGCTGCAATGCGGCGCTTGCGGGTGGCCTTGAGCAGCTCGGGCTTGCGGCGCTCCAGTGGCGTCATCGAGTTGATGATGCCTTCCATGCGGCGCACGTCGCGCTCGGCGCGGTCCATGTCGGCTTGGCCGAGGTTGCCGGCTTTGGCCGTCATTTGTGACGGAAGCTTGTCCATCAGGCCGGCCAGCCCGCCCATCTTCTTCATCTGGCTGATCTGCGAGAGGAAGTCGTTGAGGTCGAAGTTGTCGCCCGACTTGAGCTTGTCGGCCAGTTTCTGCGCCGCAGCAACGTCGACCCCTTTTTGCACTTCTTCGACCAGGGCCACGATGTCGCCCATGCCCAGCACGCGGCCGGCGTGGCGTTGCGCGTCGAAGACTTCGAGGCCGTCGATCTTCTCGCTGACGCCGGCAAACTTGATCGGCGCACCGGTGATCTGCCGCACCGACAGCGCCGCACCACCGCGTGAATCGCCATCGGTCTTGGTGAGCACGATGCCGGTGAGTGGCAGGGCTTCCTTGAAGGCCTTGGCGGTGTTGATCGCGTCCTGGCCTTGCATGGCGTCGACGACGAACAGCGTTTCAACCGGGTTGAGCGCCGCGTGCAGGTCGGCGATCTCCTTCATCAGCGCTTCGTCGATGGCCAGGCGGCCGGCGGTGTCGACCAGCAGCACGTCGAAGTAGTGCTTGCGGGCGTAGTCGAGCGCGGCGTGGGCGATGTCGACCGGCTTGTCGGTCGCGGTGGACGGGAACCACTCCGCACCGGCCTGCTTGGTCACCGTCTTCAACTGCTCGATGGCGGCGGGGCGGTAGACGTCGGCCGAGACCGTCAGCACCTTCTTCTTGCGCTTGTCGATCAGGTGCTTGGCGAGCTTGGCGGTGGTGGTGGTCTTGCCGGCACCTTGCAGGCCGGCCATCAAGATGACCACAGGCGGCTGCGCCACCAGGTTGATGTCGGACACGCCTTCGCCCATGGTGGCGGCGAGTTCGCGGTTGACGATGCCGACCAGTGCCTGGCCCGGTGACAGCGAGCCCACCACTTCGGCGCCCAGCGCCTTTTCTTTCACGCGGGCGATGAAATCGCGCACCACCGGCAAGGCCACGTCGGCCTCGAGCAGGGCCATGCGAACCTCGCGCAACATGTCTTGCACGTTGCTTTCGGTGATGCGGGCCTGGCCGCGCATCGTCTTGACGAGGCGGCTCAAACGGTCGGTAAGGGCTGAAGCCATGGGGGAGGGCGGTGCGCGAGAAACCGCGCACGCGAAAGTACACTGTGGCGATGATTTTATCGTCGGGCTCTGAAGGGGCCTCCAACGCACCTGCCATGCTTGCACTGTGGGTACCGAGCGTGCTGGCTTTGCTGGCCTATGCCACGGCGGTGCTGTTGCGCGAAGAACCGAGTGGCCCGTGGCCGCGCCGCGCGCTGTTCGCGGGCTGGCTGGCGCATGCCCTGGCCATCGTGGTCGACATGGCAGGTGTGGGCAGCCCACTGCCCGGTGCGCGCTTCGGCTTTGCACCTGCGCTGTCGGCCACCTTGTGGCTGGTGCTTGCCGTGTACGCCATCGAGAGCCGCTGGTTGCCTTTGCCGGGTGTGCGTCGTTCGCTGGCGGCGCTGGGCATGGTGGCGGTGGGGCTGGCACTGGCCTTCCCAGGTGAGTTCAGGCCGCAGGCCGTGTCGAACTGGGCGCCTTTGCACTGGGCGCTGGGCATTGCGTCGTATGGGCTCTTTGGCGCGGCGGTGCTGCACGCGGCCATGCTCGACAACGCAGAGCGGCAGTTGAGACTCAAGTCGCTTGCCGCGCAAGGTGGCGCCGGCATGCCCTTGCTGCGACTGGAGCGCTTGACCTTTCAGTTTGTGACCGCAGGTTTTGCCCTGTTGTCGGCGACCTTGTTGTTGGGCTGGTGGTTTTCCAGCCCCTGGCGGTGGGATCACAAGTCGGTGTTTTCGGTGCTCGCCTGGCTGGTGTTCGCCGGGCTGCTGGCGGGCCGCCAAACGCTGGGTTGGCGTGGCCGCCGCGCGATTCGTGGCCTGTACGCAGGGGCGGTGTTGCTGTTGTTGGCCTATGCGGGCTCGCGCTTCGTCATGGAAGTGCTGTTGCAGCGGCCGGTGGCCTGAAAGGCGTGAGATGAAATACCTGATCCTGATCGCCGTGGTGGTGGGGGTGTTGTGGCTTATGCGCAGCCTGCGCAAGCCTTCTGGATCGGCGCCCGCGCAGAAGCCGGCGACCCCACCGCAGCAAGAAGAGATGGTGAGCTGCGCGCAATGCGGCGTTCACCTGCCGCGCAGCGAAGCCCTGCCGGGGCTGGGGGGCGTGTTCTGCGGCGAGGCGCACCGTGCAGCGTTCGAGCGCAGCCGGGGCGGCTGATGGCGACCCCTCCGCGCGGCAAGGATCGGCGAGGCGCCGACAGGCGCCGTGCCGCCGCGCAGTCGCGCCCGCGCTCGCCGGATGAGTCGTGGTTCGGCGCGCTCGGTGTCGATGGCGACACCCAGTTGCGCGACGACGGGCGTGCGCCCGAAGATGAGTCGCGGTACGACGGCAGCTGGGCCGCCGCCGCGGGCTCCGAGACCGATTCGCGCTTTCTGACGCGCCAAGCCCGCCGCATCGTCGGCTCGGGGCAGACGGCGTTCCAGCGCATCTACAGCGCGTTCATCGCGGCCCGCGCCGCGCTCGGGGTGGCCCTGATCGCGACCGTGGCGGTGGCCGGCGTGTTTGGGGTGCGGCCCTCGTTGACGGTGATCCTGGTGAGCGTGGCCTATGCCACCTTGGCCCTGGCCATGTGGGCCTTGCCGCGCTACCGGCGACCCGCCGCGCCCAAGGTGCTGGCGCGCCTGCACAGCCCGCAGTGGCTCGCCACCATCGGTGTCGACATCGTCTGCTTCACGGCCTTGCACCTGTTGTCGCCTGCGGCCAGCCTGAACTACGTGGCCTTGCTGGTGCTGCCGGTGCTGATGGCGGGTGTGCTGACGCCGCGCCTGATGGCGCTGGCCACGGCCGCCATCGTGACGCTGGCCCTGCTGGTGATTGCGTCCTGGGGCGTACTCGCCGGCGGTGAGATCACCTTGCTGATGACCCAAGCCGGCCTGGCCGGCAGCGGCTTCTTTGTCATCACCTTGTTGGCCGGCGAATTGGCAGGCCGCTTGGCGCGCGAAGAGCTCACGGCCAAGGGAAGCCTGGAGCTGGCGCGCCAGCAGGCCCAGCTCAACCGGCTGGTGATCGAAGAGATGCAAGAGGGCGTGCTGGTGGTCGACCGCCGCGGCCGGGTGCGTGCGGCCAACCCGGCAGCGCGCACCCTGCTCGCGCCCGAAGGCATGTGCCGCGAAGCGCCTTTTCAGCTGCGCGGCGTGGAAGCCTGGGGCACCCTGGTGAAGTCGGTGGAGCGTGCATTCGCCGAAGGCACCTGGCCCGAGGCCGGCCGCGACGTGTTGCTTGACTTTGAAGGCGCCCCGGCCCGGACCTTGCGCGTGCGCATGCGCTTCACACGCCGCCGCGAGCCAAAGGCGAGCGAAGAGCTGTGCGTGCTCTTTCTCGAAGACGTGCGCAGCATGCAAGCGCGCACGCGGCAAGAAAAGTTGGCTGCCATGGGCCGCGTGTCGGCTGGCATCGCACACGAGATCCGCAACCCGCTGGCGGCCATCTCTCAGGCCAACGCCTTGATGGCCGAGGACGCCACCACTGCCTCGCAGCGCCAGCTCACCCGGATGGTGACCGACAACGTCGAGCGCCTCAAGCGCATCGTCGACGACGTGATGGAGGTCGCCCCGAGCGACGTGCAAGCCATGGGGCCGATCGACGCCACGGCCCTGGTGGCGGCGGTGTGTGTCGAATGGGCCCGCACCACCGGCATGACCTTGGGTGACCACAGCGTGCTGCGGGTCGACCTGCCCGACGAACCCGTCGGCGTGGTGTTCGACAGCGAACACCTGCGCCGTGTCCTGATCAACCTGCTCGACAACGGGTACCGGCATGCGACCAAGGTGCCGGCCGCGGTGCGTCTGCGCCTGGCCGTGCGCGACGAGACCCATGCGGTGCTGAGCGTGGCCAGCGACGGGGCGCCCATCCCGCCCGACGTCGAGCGCTACCTGTTCGAACCCTTCTTCTCCACACGCAGCCGCGGCACCGGGTTGGGCCTGTATATTTGCCGAGAACTGTGCGAGCGTTATGGTGCCCGCATCGACTACCGGCTGCGCAGCGCGGCCGAACCCAACCGCAACGAGTTTTCGGTCGCGATGCGCCGCCAAGCTCTGCCGGCAAGCGAGGCCACCGAAGCCCGACTTCACCTCACCTCATGACACATCCTTTGCCAAACCGTTCAGCGCGGGCCGAGCGCCGGGCCGCTCCCAAGGCGGCCCCCATCCCCTCGGGGGATCGCCGAACGTACCCGTTCGGCGAGGGGCGGTCATGACTTCACCTTCGCACTTCAGCTTGCTGGTCGTCGACGACGAACCCGATCTGCGCACGCTCTATGAGCTGACGCTGCTGCGCGAGGGGTACGACGTGGAGACGGCGGGCACCGTCGAAGACGCGTTGCTGCATCTCAAAGACCGCACCTACAGCGCCGTCATCACCGACATGCGCCTGCCCGACGGTACCGGCCTCGACCTGCTGCGCCGGCTCGAAGAAACCGGCCGCCGAGAAAAAGCCATCGTGATCACCGCCTACGGTTCGGCCGAAAACGCCGTCGAGGCGCTGAAGGCGGGGGCCTACGACTACCTCACCAAGCCGGTCGACCTGAAGCAGTTCCGCGCGGTGGTGGCCTCGGCATTGGGGCGCAGTGCGTCCACGGTGCCGACCATCGTCCCGTCGAGCCTGCCGTCAGAGAATGGCGCGCCGCCCGAGCGTGTGGTGTCACCCGTGGTCGCCGCTCAGCCGGCGGTGGTCGTCAGCCAGGCGATGGGCCGCATGGCCGGCCAGTCGGCAGCCATGCAGCAGGTGCGTGCCCTGGTCGACAAGGTGGCGCGCAGCATGGCGCCGGTGCTTGTGAATGGCGAGTCGGGCACGGGCAAGGAACTCGTCGCACGTGCCATCCACGAAGTGAGCCCGCGGGCCGGGCAACCCTTCATCGCGGTCAACTGCAGCGCCATCCCGGAGCACTTGTTGGAGGCCGAGTTCTTTGGCTACCGCAAGGGCGCGTTCACTGGCGCAGCCGACGACCGCGAGGGGTTTTTCCAGGCGGCCAATGGCGGCACCCTGTTCCTCGATGAGATCGGCGACCTGCCACTGGCGATGCAGAGCAAGTTGCTGCGCGCCATTCAAGAGCGGTCGGTGCGCCCGGTGGGGGCGGTCAGCGAACAGGCGGTCAACGTGCGCCTGCTCAGCGCCACACACAAAGACCTGGGCGCCGAGGTGCAGGCGGGCCGTTTCCGCCAAGACCTGTATTACCGGCTCAACGTGATCCAGATCCGCGTGCCGCCCTTGCGCGAGCGGCTCGAAGACCTGCCGGCCATCTGCGACCGCGTGCTCGAGCGCATCTCGCGCGATGCCGGTGTGTCGCCTCCGCCGCGCATGACGCGCGAGGCCCTGGCGCTGCTGAGCCGCTACAGCTTCCCGGGCAATGTGCGCGAGCTCGAAAACCTGCTGCACCGCGCCGTGGCCTTTGCGGGTGGAGAAGTCATCGACGTCTCCGACCTCGGCGCACTCGACCTGGCGCTCACGGGTGAGGTGCCGTCGTCGGGCGCCGAGTCGCTGGTCGTGGCGGCCACGCCGCTGCCGCCACCACCGGCGCAGGCACCGACCCCGGCGCCCTTGCCCACCGACCTCGCGGCCTACCTCGACCAGGTCGAGCGCGACGTGCTCGAACGTGCACTCGAGCGCTATCGCTACAACCGCACCGCGGCGGGCGCGAGCCTCGGCCTGTCATTGCGGCAGATGCGCTACCGCATGGCACGTCTGGGCGTTCATGTCGGTGGCGACCCCGATCCCGTCGACACCGAGCGTGGCGATGACGCATGAGCGAGGCCGCCCCGGCTGATGCAGGCTGGCTGAGCGCGGCGCGCGCCTGCCCGTCGCCCAACTTCGGGCCCCGCCCGCTGGGCATGGCGATCGACCTGGTGGTGATCCACTCGATCAGCCTGCCACCAGGGCAGTACGGTGGCGACGCCATCGAGCGCCTCTTCACCAACCGGCTCGACTGGGACGCCCACCCTTACTACGGCGAGATCCGTGGCCTGCAGGTGTCGGCCCACTTTGTGGTGCGGCGTGACGGCGAGCTGCTGCAGTTCGTCTCGTGCGAACAGCGTGCCTGGCACGCCGGGCGCTCCTCATGGCGTGGTCGCGAGAACTGCAACGACTACTCCATTGGCATCGAGCTCGAAGGCCTGGAGGGGGAGCGGTTCGAGGTGGCGCAGTACGACGCCCTGGTGGCGTTGTTGCGGGAGTTGGCGCAGCGCTACCCGCTCGAAGGCGTGGTCGGACACGAGCACGTGGCGCCGGGTCGCAAGCTCGACCCCGGTCCCGGCTTTGACTGGGCGCGGCTCATGTCGATGCTTGCCTGGCCGCGTCGGTATTTTCCCGAGGGCGTGCTAGGCGCGGCTTGATGCGTCAAGGCGCAATGCCTTGATCCATGCGCGTTGCGAGCGCAAATCGGCCTGTGTGCCGCACCGTTTGGCGCCACACGGCAACGAAGAGCGCGATGGCGCGCGCCGAGCGCTGCGCGCGGCCTCGTCCGGGGCATTGGCGTTGCTGCGTCAAACTAGGGTAAGACGCTATACCTAGTGCTTGATACCCCTTTGACCCCCAGATATAGTGTCCCTTCGTGTTATCCTTCTGTTCCAGAAACACACCTTCCATGCCCAAGATCAGCGCCCCGTTTTCTGGGTTGCCCGCGCAAAGCGGCGGCGTTCTTCTGATGGGCAAGAAAAGCAAGGCGCCAACAACGGCGCCTCACCGTTCTCACCCAACGTTCACCCGCCCCAGGTTCGCCCGGGTCGGCTGCAGCTTTTGCTGCTGAGGCCCCAGCGCCCTCACTGAACACGTGAGATTGATACCAACTGCTGATTGACATGACGACAGGGAACACCATGCAAACCGTCTCCTCTTCCACCGCCGCCGCGCAACCTGCACCGCGTACCGGCACCGCACAGGCCGGCGCCGCCGTGTCGGCTTACCAGGGCTACCAGATCATTCGCCGCAACGGCGCGGTGGTGTCCTTCGAGCCCAACAAGATTGCCGTGGCCTTGATGAAAGCGTTCCTGGCGGTGCACGGCACCCAGGGCGCGGCGTCGGCCAGCGTGCGCGAGACGGTGGACGGCTTGACCGAGTCGGTGGTGCGCGCGCTGCTGCGCTCGCGCCCGGGTGGCGGCACCTTCCACATCGAAGACGTGCAAGACCACGTCGAGCTGGGCTTGATGCGCGGTGGCCACCACGAAGTGGCGCGCGCCTACGTGCTGTACCGCGAGCGCCGTTCGCAAGAGCGCGCCAAGCAGGGCGTGCCGGCGGTGGCGGTTGAGCCCTCGCTGATGGTGACCGACCGTGGCCAGCGTGTGCCGCTCGACATGGCACGCCTGACGACCCTGGTCGAGTCGGCCTGCGCCGACCTGGGCGCCGACGTGAAGCCCGACCCCATCCTGGCCGAGACCAAGCGCAACCTGTACGACGGCGTGCCCATCGACGAAGTGCACAAGGCCGCCATCCTGGCCGCTCGCACCCTGATCGAAAAAGACCCCGGCTACACGCGCGCCACCGCCCGCCTGCTGCTGCACACCATCCGCAAGGAAATCATTGGCGAAGAGTTGCTGCACGCCGAGATGCACACCCGCTACGCCGACTACTTCCCCGGCTTCATCAAGAAGGGCGTGCAAGCCGAGCTGCTCGACGAGAAGCTGATGCAGTACGACCTGGTCAAGCTGGGCGCCGCGCTCAAGGCCGACCGCGACCTGCAGTTCGACTACCTCGGCCTGCAGACCCTGTATGACCGCTACTTCCTGCACATCGAAGAAACCCGCATCGAGATGCCGCAGGCTTTCTACATGCGTGTGGCCATGGGTCTGGCGCTGAACGAGATCGACCGCGAAGCCCGCGCGATCGAGTTCTATGAAGTGCTGTCGACCTTCGACTTCATGAGCTCCACGCCGACGCTGTTCAACGCCGGCACGCAGCGTTCGCAGCTCTCCAGCTGCTACCTGACGACCGTGGCCGACGACCTCGACGGCATTTATGAAGCGCTGAAAGAGAACGCGCTGCTGAGCAAGTTCGCCGGCGGCCTGGGCAACGACTGGACCAACGTGCGCGCCCTGGGCTCACACATCAAGGGCACCAACGGCAAGAGCCAGGGTGTCGTGCCCTTCCTCAAAGTGGTGAACGACACGGCCGTGGCCGTCAACCAGGGCGGCAAGCGCAAGGGCGCGGTCTGCGCTTACCTGGAAAGCTGGCACCTCGACATCGAGGAGTTCCTGGAGCTGCGCAAGAACACCGGCGACGACCGCCGCCGCACGCACGACATGAACACGGC
>NZ_JADMJX010000262.1 GCF_018780185.1 Rhizobacter sp. | reverse complement strand
GCGCGACCTGGATGTAGTCGACGTGCGCGTTGGTGGTGATCTCGCCGGCCAGCACGACCAAGCCAGTGTTGGTCAGCGTCTCGGCGGCCACGCGGGAGCGCGGGTCTTGCTTGAAGATCGCGTCGAGGATGGCGTCGGAGATCTGGTCAGCCACCTTGTCGGGGTGACCTTCAGAGACGGACTCGGATGTGAAAAGGAAATCGTTCGACACTCTTAAACTCCTGTAGGTTGCACGTTGCGCGTTGCCGGCCTAAGGGTTGAGCGGCGAACGCTTTAGCAGAATTTTTGAATCGCCCCGCAAGTAGTTCATAACTCGGCGATGGCGGCATTATAAGAACCTGATGTTGACCCTATTCCACTGGTTTGCGGGGCTGCCCCTCGGCTTTTTGCACGCCATGGGCACGCTCCTGGGCTGGGCCGGTTACCTGCTCTCGCCCCAGTACCGCCGGCGCCTGGCGGCCAACGCCACCCAGGCCGGCCTGAGCCCGGCGCAATGGAGGCCTTCCATTGCCTCGGCCGGGCGCATGGTCATGGAGCTGCCCTTCCTGTGGGAGCGCCAGCCCAGCGACCCCATCCTGCCGCGCATGCGCTTCGAAAACGAGTCCGTGCTCGAGGCCGCGCTGGCGCGTGGCAAGGGCGTGCTGTTGCTCACGCCGCACATGGGCTGTTTCGAGGTGGCGGCGCAGGCGATCGCCGAGCGTTTTGGCGCCACCAGCCCCATCACCGTGTTGTACCGGCCGGCACGCAAGCCCTGGCTGCGCGAGCTGGTCAAGACCTCGCGCGAGCGCCCCGCCTTGTTTGCCGCACCGGCCACGCTGGCCGGCGTGCGGCAGATGATCCGCGCCCTGCGCAAGGGCCAGATGGTGGGCCTGCTGCCCGACCAGGTGCCGCCCGAAGGCATGGGCGTGTGGGCGCCTTTCTTCGGCCGCCCGGCCTACACCATGACGCTCGCCGCCCGCCTGGTGCAGCAGACCGGTGCCGAGCTGCTGCTCACCTGGGCCGAGCGGCTGCCGCACGGTGCAGGCTATGTACAACGCTTCTACGCGTTCCCTGAAGAACTGCCCGACGACGCGGCAGAATCGGCGCGCCGGATCAACCACGCCATGGAGCGCCTGATCCTGCAGTGCCCGCAGCAATACCTCTGGGGCTATCACCGCTACAAATCGCCGCGGCCACAAGCGGCAGGCGACAACGAACCACAGGAGTGATGCATTGGCCACGAGCTGGGGCGCCCGTTTGCTGCTAGGCGTGATGTGGCTGCTGCACAAGCTGCCGCTGCCGCTGCTCGCGGCCCTGGGCAACGGGGTGGGGCGCTTGCTCTACCTGCTGGCCGCGTCGCGCCGCCAGGTGGCCTTGCGCAACCTGGCGCTGTGTTTCCCTGACCAGCCCGAGGCCGAGCGCCGCCGCCTGGCGCGTGAGCACTTTCGCTGGCTGGGCCGCAGCATCCTCGAGCGCAGCCTGCTGTGGTTTGCGCCGGCCGATCGGCTGCGAAAGATGATCCACATCGAAGGCGACGTGAAGCTCGCCGAGCGCAGCGACAAGCCCGTGATGTGGCTGGTGCCGCACTTCATGGGGCTCGACGTGGCGGGCGTGGCGGTGTTGCTGTTCCAGAACCAGTACGCCTGCTCGATGTACCAGCAGCAGAGCAACCCTGTGATGGACGACATCATCCGCAAGGGCCGCCTGCGTTTTGGCGACAAGGCCGAGATCTTCCCGCGCAGCGACAAGGCCTTGCCGCTGATCCGCGCCATCCGCAAGGGCCACGCCTTCTTCAACCTGCCCGACATGGACTTCGGCGCACGCGACGCCGCCTTCGTGCCCTTCTTCGGCGTGCCGGCCGCCACCTTGCTGGCGCCGTCGCGCATGGCGCGTGCGCTCGGCATGGTGGTGCAGCCGGTGGTGGCCGAGATGCTGCCGGGCGGGCAGGGCTACCGCGTGCGCTTTGGCGATCCGTTCGAGAACTTCCCCACCGACGATGCGGTGGCCGACACCACCGCGATGAACCGCTGGATCGAAGACGAGATCCGCCGCAACCCGGCGCAGTACCTGTGGGTGCACAAGCGCTTCAAGACGCGGCCAGCCGGCGAGGCGTCCCTCTACGAAGAGATGCCGGGGGGATAATCGCGCGATGAAAGTGAGCTTCACCAAGATGCAGGGCGCGGGCAACGACTTCGTCGTGCTCGATGCCACGCAAGCCCCCATCGAGCTGACGCCCGAGCAGTACCGCGTGCTGGGTGACCGCCGCTTCGGCGTGGGGGCCGACCAGATCCTAGTGGTGGAGAAAAGCCGCACGCCGGGCGTCGACTTCCGCTACCGCATCTTCAACGGTGGCAGCGGCGACGAGGTCGAGCAGTGCGGCAACGGTGCGCGCTGTTTCGTGCGCTTCGTGCGCGACAAGGGCCTCAGCGACAAAACCACGCTGCGTGTCGACACCGTCAGCAGCCTGCTCGAATTGCGCCTGCAGCCCGATGGCCGTGTCACCGTCGACATGGGTGCACCGGTTTTCGACCTGGCCCGCGTGCCGTTTGATGCCGCTGGCGCCACGCCGCGCAAGCAGGGCGATTTCGAACTCTGGCCGCTCGACGTGGGGGACGGGGTCGTGAGCGAAGTGGCCGTGCTCTCCATGGGCAACCCGCATGCGGTGCAGGTGGTGGTGGACGTGAACCACGCCCCCGTTGAAACGCAGGGCCCGCTGATCGAGCAAGACAGCCACTTTCCGCGCAAGGTCAACGCCGGCTTCATGCAGGTCGTGAGCCGCAGCCACATCCGCTTGCGGGTGTACGAGCGCGGCGCGGGTGAAACGCTCGCTTGCGGCACCGGCGCTTGTGCGGCGGTGGTCGCCGGCATTCGCCTCGGCCTGCTCGACAGCAAGGTCGATGTCGACGCACGAGGCGGCCGCCTCAGCATCGAGTGGCAAGGTGGTGACAGCCACGTGCTGATGACCGGCCCGGCCGAAACCGTTTACGAAGGGGAAATAGAGCTGTGACCATCCAAGGCATCACCGAACAAGACATCGCCAACTACCTGGCCAACACGCCGGGTTTTTTTGAGCGCCACGCCGAGCTGCTGGCGGCCATCCAGATCACCAGCCCGCATGGCCAGCGTGCCGTGTCGCTGCAAGAGCGCCAGATGGAAATGCTGCGCGACAAGCACAAGGGCCTGGAGCAGCGCATCGTCGAGATGATCCGCCACGGGCAAGAAAACGTCGCCATCGCCGACAAGCTGCACAAGTGGACGCGCGCCATCATGCTCACCAGCAACCCCGGCGACCTGCCGGCGGTGCTGGTCAACGAGTTGAAGCACCAGTTCCTGATCCCGCAGGCCGGCATTCGCGTGTGGGGCGCGGCCGAGGCCTTCGGCATGCTGGGGTTTGCCAAGGGCGTGAGCGAAGACGCGCGCAGCTTTGCGTCCAGCCTGAGCCTGCCGTATTGCGGCGTCAACTCGGGCTTCGAGGCCGCGTCGTGGCTTGAAGATGCGCGCCTGGTGGCGTCGATGGCGCTGATCCCGCTGCGCAGCCACAGCGAGTCGGCCGAAGCTTTCGGCATGCTGGTGCTGGCCTCGCCCGACCCGACGCGCTTCAGCGCCGACATGGGCACCGAGTTCCTCGCGCGCATCGGCGAGATCGCCAGCGCGGGGCTGGCGCGGCTGTTGCCGGTCAAGTGAACCGACCATGGCCGTCGAGCCGTTGACGAGCGTTGACGACGACATTCGGCGGCATCTGGTTCACCTGGAAGTCGAGCGAAGGCTCGCGCCGCGCACGCTGGCCTTGTACGGCGAATCGCTCGCACGCTTGCAGAAGTTTGCGGTCGATGCCGGTGTGCCGATACGCGCCGCGCAAGTCCACCACATCCGCCGCTGGGCCGCGCAGTTGCACGCCCACGGCCTGGCCTCGCGCAGCATTGCGCTCACGCTCTCGGCCTGGCGCGGCCTGTACCGCTGGGCTGGGCGCGAAGGGCTGGTGTCGCTGAACCCCGTCGACGGCGTGCGGGCGCCCAAGGCCGCCAAGCCGCTGCCCAAGGCCTTGTCGGTCGATCAGGCGGTCGCGCTGGCCGAGCAGGGCGAGGCACACGGCAGCCCGGTGATCGATGCGCGCGACCACTGCATGGTCGAGCTGCTCTACGGCTGCGGCCTGCGCGTGGGCGAGCTGGTGGGCCTGGACGTGAATGCCAGCGGCCAGGCGGCGGGCTGGGTCGACGCCGCCGATGCCAGTGCCCACGTGCTGGGCAAGGGCAGCAAGCGGCGCAGCGTGCCGGTGGGCGAGCCCGCACTGAAGGCGCTGCGCGAATGGTTGAGCGTGCGCGGCCAGATCGCGGCGCACGACGAGGCCGCGCTGTTCGTCGGCCAACGTGGCAAGCGCATCACGGCCGGCCAGGTGCGCGCACGCTTGAAGGCCCGGGCCCTGCAAGCGGGTCTGCCAACGCACGTACACCCGCACATGCTGCGCCACTCGTTTGCGTCGCACCTGCTGCAATCGAGCGGCGACCTGCGCGCCGTGCAAGAGCTGCTGGGCCACGCCAACATCACGACCACCCAGGTCTACACCAAGCTCGACTTCCAGCACCTGGCCAAGGTGTACGACGCGGCCCACCCTAGAGCAAAGAAGAGACCCCCCAGTCGCTGACGCTCCTGCCCCCGAGGGGCGCCGCCTGGCGGCCCGGCAAAGCCGGCTCCGCGGGCGTTGCTTGATCTATGCATCGCTTCGCTTGCATTTGATCCGCATGCGTACTAAAGTGATACGCATGCGGATCAAATTCAGGCTGGCGCGATGAAACAGCGCCTCTTCCAGCTCGTCGCCCAGGCGCGGCAAAACCTGTTTCGCTCGGCCGACCGGGTGTTCACCACCGAGCTCGAGGTGTCGGGCACGCAGGTGGTGGCACTCTTTGCCATCCAGGCCAACGAGGGCTGTCTGCTGAAGGACCTGACGCAGCAGCTGCAGCTGAAGAACTCGGCCATCACCGGCCTGGTGAGCCGCATGGAAGAAAACGGCTTGATCGTGCGCGAAGCTTGCGCGCAAGACGGGCGGGCCAGCCGGCTTTACCTGTCCGAGAAGGGTGCCGCGGTGCTTGAGCGTGCGCACCCATTGCTCAACCGCCTCAACGCCCAGCTCAAGCAGGGCTTTTCAAGCGAAGAGCTTGCGGTGGTGGCCCGCTTCCTGGGCCACGCCGCTTCCATCAACTTCAACGTGGAGTCTGTGACATGAGCCAGAACCTTGCCCTCTTCCAGCAACTGGGCGCTGAAAAATTCTCTGCCGCCATCGGTGGCGTGGCGCCGTACTTCGCCACCATCGAGCCGCAGTTCGTCGACCTGCGCAAAGGCTTTGCCGAGGTCAAGATCCGCAACCAGCGCAAGGTGCACAACCACATCGGCACGGTGCACGCCATTGCGCTGTGCAACGGCGCCGAGCTGGTGGCGGGCACCTGTACCGATGTGTCGATTCCCGAAGGCGCGCGCTGGTTGCCGGTGGGCATGACGGTGCAGTACCTGGCCAAGGCCAAGACCGACATCCGCGTGGTGACCGAGGCCGATGCGGTCGACTGGACGAAGGCCGGCAACCTCGACGTGCCGGTGGCGGCCTACGACACCGAGGGCAGCAAGGTGTTCAGCGCCGTCATCACGATGAACATCAAGCACTGAGACGGCCTTTCATCGCGGCGACAATCGCCCGATGAAATCCATCACCCTGCGCGAAGGCAAAGAGCGTTCGCTGCTCAAGCGCCACCCCTGGGTCTTCGAAAGCAGCATCCAGTCTGGCAAGGCCGACCCCGGCGAGACGGTGCGTGTGAACGCACGCGACGGCAAGTTTCTCGCGTGGGCGGCCTTCAGCCCCAGCTCGCAGATCCGTGTGCGGGCCTGGAGCTTTGACGAAACCGAGCGCATCGACGCGGCTTTCTTCGAGCGCCGCATTGCGCAGGCCCTGGCGATTCGGAAGCGCCTGCCGATTGCCAGTGACGGCTTGCGGCTGATTCATGGCGAGGCCGACGGCCTGCCCGGCCTCATCGTCGACCGCTATGCCGATACGCTGAGCGTGCAGTTCCTCAGTGCAGGCGCCGAGCGCTGGAAAAGCACCATCGCTGACCTGCTGCTGAAGGCGACCGGCCTCACGCGCTTGTACGAGCGCAGCGACGCCAGCACACGCGGCCTCGAAGGCCTGCCCGAAGTGAAAGGCTGGTTGCGTGGCGAAGGGCCCACCGAAGTCACCATCCGCGAGCACGACTGGCAGCTCACGCTCGACGTGGCCGAGGGCCACAAGACGGGTTTCTATCTGGACCAGCGCGACAGCCGCAAGCTCTTTGCCGACACCGTTCGCCACTTCGGCTTTCAACGCGTGCTCAACTGCTATTGCTACACCGGCGGCTTCAGCGTGGCGGCACTCGCCGGTGGAGCGGGGCACGTGACGAGCGTCGATTCATCGGCGCCGGCACTGGAGCGCGCCACCGCCCATGTGGCGCTCAATGGCTTCGAGGCCTCCCGCCACACCGCGCTCGATGCCGACGTCAACCAGACGCTGCGCCAAGCGCTGCAACAAGGCCAGCGCTTCGACGCCATCGTGCTCGACCCGCCGAAGTTCGCACCCACCGCCGCGCATGCCGAGCGCGCTGCACGCGCCTACAAAGACATCAACCGCCTCGCCTTCATGCTGCTGGAGCCGGGGGGTGTGTTGTTCACCTACTCGTGCTCGGGTGGCATCAGCGCCGACCTGTTCCACAAGATCGTGGCGGGGGCCGGGCTCGATGCGAATGCCGACGGCTTGATCTACGCACGCACCGGCGCTGCGCCCGATCACCCGATGACGGTGACCTTCCCCGAGGGCGAGTACCTCAAGGGGCTGGTGGTTCTGAAGAAGTAGCCGGCGCGCTGGCTTCGGCCACGTGGACGCGGTTGCGGCCCTCACGTTTGGCGTTGTAGAGCGCCTGATCGGCACGGTCGAGCAACTGCTCAGCCGTCTCGCCCGGCTGGCACAAGGCCACACCGGCCGACACCGTGACCTTCAGCCCCGGCGCGACCGCGGCCCAGTCGTGCCCGGCCGTGCCCTCGCGCACCCGCTCGGCCGCCACGCGTGCGGCAGTTTCGTCGGCCGTGGCGGTGAGCAGCATCAAGAACTCTTCGCCGCCATAGCGGCCCAGGCGGTCGGTGTTGCGCATGCTCGCCAGTGCCGCGCGGGTGAAGTGGCGCAGGGTCTCGTCGCCTGTCAGGTGACCGAAGTCGTCGTTGACCTGTTTGAAGTGATCCAGGTCGAACAGTGCCACGCCGAAGGGCTGGCCGGTGCGCATCATGCGTTGGCGCTCTTCGTCGAGCAGGCGCATCACGGCGCGGCGGTTGAGCGTGCCGGTGAGTTCGTCGCGGCTCGCCATCTGCTCCAGCTTCTCGAAGGTGGAGGCCAGCTCGGCGTTGCGCTTGTTGAGCAGTGAGCGCAGCTGGGCGCTGTACAGGCCCACCACCGTGCTGCGCGCCAGGATCAGCGCCACCCACACGCCGCACACCGCCCGCTGCTGCCAGGTGGCGGTGGGCAGGCCCAGGCGGTCGCCCACCAGCACCACCACCCCGACCACGCCCAACGCCACCACCACCGAACCGAGCAGCGGCCCCGACATCGCGCGGCGCTGGTTGACGCGCAACGCGCCAAAGGCGAACAGGATGAACAGCACCATCATCAGCAGCACGCCGATCTCTGGCGCATAGAGCGTGAAGCCGAGGTTCACCGCCGCATGCGCCAGCATCTGCGGGCCCGCGAGGTAGGGGTCGTCGAAGCGCTCGCTCCAGCCGCTGCTCAAGAGCACATAGAACAGCGCGCTCACTGCCGCGCCCGCGCCGAGGTAAAAAAACGCGGTGCCCGCCGCCAGCCCGCCCGCGGCACTCAGCGCGAGCAGCAAGGCGCAGTCGACCACGTAGCTGCCGAGCACCATCCACACCATCTGCTGGCGCTGGCGGCGGCGCACCTGCCGTGCGACACCGGTGTCGGTGACGGGGGTGAGCGGCGGCAGGGTGGAGGTCATGCGTTGGGTGATGGGCTTGCTGTGGGGCGGGGAGCGCTCATGCGCCGCGAGGCAGCGCGATGGCCGGCTCGAACTTGGCCCGGTGCACGCTGAAGAAGGCCTTGACGTTACGCACGTTGGCGTCTTGCGTGAAGAGGCGTTGCACCAGGGCGTGGTACGCCGCCATGTCGCTCACCTGCAGCACCAGCATGAAGTCAGGCCCCGGCGAGACGCGGTAACACTGCTGCACCGCGGTGTCGGCCACGGCGCGCGCCTCGAAGGCCGCCAGGTGCTCGGCGCCTTGCCGATCGAGCGTGACTTCGGCCAGCGCCGTGAGCCCCGGGCCCAGGCGCTCGGCCGACAAAATCGCCACCCGCCGCTCGATCACCCCGGCCTCGACCAGCCGCTTCACCCGCCGCAGGCAGGTGGCCGGCGAGGTGTGGGCGGCGGCCGCCAGGTCTTGGTTGGAGAGCGAGGCGTCGCGTTGCAGCAGCTCGAGCACCCGCAAATCGGTGTCGTCGAGCGGCAAAACTGTGGAGCCTGATTCCGAAATCGCCATGGAAATGAAATGTTCCGTCAATTCTGTGACATCGTGGCAGATTATTTCGACAAGTTCGGAAACATGCAAGCATGATTCACGCCCTCCTGCCTACCATGCCCATCTGTTCCAGCCCTGTGGGGAGTTCATTCATGTGTGGCATCGTCGGCGCCGTCAGCACCCGCAACATCGTTCCCATCCTCATCGAGGGCCTCAAACGCCTCGAATACCGGGGATATGACTCCTGCGGCGTGGCCGTGCATCAAAACGGCGAGCTGCGCCGCGCGCGCAGCACCGCCCGTGTGGCCGAGCTCGAAGCGAACGTGGCCGCTGACGACGTGCACAGCGGCACCGGCATTGCCCACACCCGCTGGGCCACCCATGGCGCGCCGGCGGTGCACAACGCGCACCCGCACTTCTCGTCCGGCCCGGCAGGCAAGTCGGCCGCGTCGGGCCGTGTGGCCCTGGTGCACAACGGCATCATCGAAAACCACGACGAGCTGCGCAACGAGCTCAAGACCCGCGGTTATGTGTTTGACAGCCAGACCGACACCGAGGTCATCGCCCACCTGGTCGACCACCTGTATGAAGGCGACCTGCTCGCCGCCGTGCAGCAGGCCACGCTGCGCCTGCGCGGGGCCTATGCCATCGCAGTGTTCTGCCGCGACGAGCCGCACCGTGTGATCGGCGCGCGCGAAGGCTCGCCGCTGGTGCTGGGCGTGGGTGCGGGTGATCGCCAGGGCGAGTTCTTCCTCGCCTCTGACGCGATGGCCCTGGCCGGCGTCACCGACCAGATCGCCTACCTGGAAGAGGGCGATGTGGTCGACCTGCAGCTCGGCAAGGTGTGGGTCACCACCCGCTCGCGCGATGGCTTCAGCTTCAAGACGGTTGATCGCGAAGTGCGCACGGTGCTCGTGCACACCGGCGCGGCCGAGCTCGGGCCGTATCGCCACTACATGCAAAAAGAGATCTTCGAGCAACCGCGCGCCATTGCCGACACGCTCGACGCGGTGGAGAGCATCTCGCCCGAACTCTTTGGCGACGGTGCCTACCGCATCTTCAAAGACATCGACAACGTGCTCATCCTCGCGTGCGGCACCAGCTACTACAGCGGCTCGGTGGCCAAGTACTGGCTGGAGAGCATCGCCAAGATCCCCACGAGCGTGGAGATCGCCAGCGAATACCGCTACCGCGACAGCGTGCCCAACCCGCGCACCCTCGTCGTCACCATCACCCAGAGCGGCGAAACCGCCGACACGCTGGCCGCGCTCAAACACGCGCGCAGCCTGGGCATGAAACACACCTTGACCATCTGCAATGTGTCGACGAGCGCGATGGTGCGCGAGTGCGAGCTGGCCTACATCACCCGCGCCGGCGCCGAGATCGGCGTGGCCTCGACCAAGGCCTTCAGCACGCAGCTGGTGGGCTTGTTCCTGCTCACGCTCGCCTTGGCCCAAGTGCGCGGCCACCTCACCGAGCAGCAAGAGCTCGCGCACCTGAAGGCCCTGCGCCACCTGCCCGTGGCCGTGCAGGCCGTGCTCGCGCTCGAGCCGCAGGTCATCGCCTGGTCCGAGATCTTTGCCCGCAAGGAAAACGCACTCTTCCTCGGCCGTGGCCTGCATTACCCGATTGCCTGCGAAGGCGCGCTCAAGCTCAAAGAGATCAGCTACATCCACGCCGAGGCCTACCCCGCCGGTGAGCTGAAGCACGGCCCGCTCGCGCTGGTGACGGCCGAGATGCCGGTGGTGACGGTGGCGCCCAACGACGCGCTGCTCGAGAAGCTCAAGAGCAACCTGCAAGAAGTGCGCGCCCGCGGCGGCGAGCTGTTCGTGTTTGCGGACGCCGACTCGCACATCGAGTCCGGCGAAGGCCTGTCGGTCATTCGCATGCCCGAGCACTACGGCGCGCTGTCACCCATCCTGCATGTGATCCCGCTGCAGCTGCTGGCGTATCACACGGCGTGTGCGCGGGGGACGGATGTGGACAAGCCGCGGAATCTGGCGAAGAGCGTGACGGTCGAGTGACGGGCTCGCTCCGTTTGATCTGAGCAATAAAGTCCGTCGGGCTCAGAGGGACTCGCCTTGAAGATTGCAAGC
>NZ_JADMJX010000072.1 GCF_018780185.1 Rhizobacter sp. | reverse complement strand
GGCCAGGGCCGAGGCGGCCATCACTTGAATGAGTTTCATCGCATGTTCCTTGGTCGTTGGCGGGCGCCGTCTTGCGCCTGCCTTCATGGCACTGTGAACCTTGCCCCCGTGGCAAGGTCAAGCGCCGTCGTGACGCACCGCACCAAAGCCATTCAACGCTAAAGTGCACTCATGCGTGCACATGCTCATCGGTTTCTTCTCATTGCTGCGTTCTTCCTGCTCTGCGAGCCCGCTCGGGCCGAAATGGTTCCCGTCACCTGGGATTCGCAGGGTGAATTTGCCAAGAGCGTGGGCGTCAAGCCCGGCCAGTTCGTCGAGCTTTGCGAAAAGCTCCCCGCGGGCGCCAAGGTGTCGTGGCGCTTCAAGGCCGATGCCGCGCTCGACTTCAACGTGCACTTCCACGAGGGCAAGGCGGTGCGCTACCCGGTCCGGCAAGAGCAGGTGACCGAGGCCCAAGGTGTGCTCGAAGCCCCTGGCGCGCAGGACTACTGCTGGATGTGGGTCAACAAGGTCAAGGGCGGCTCGCCTGTCACGCTGGCGATTGAGCTCAAGCGCGGCTGAGCTGCCCGATCTCCGCTTGACCTTGCCCCGGTGGGAAGGTGGACAGTGAACACCTCTCGAACCCTTCCCTGGAGATTCACGTGATCAGTTTCGAAGTCAAGGACATGACCTGCGGCCACTGCGTCAGCACCATCACCAAGGCGCTGAAGGCAGCAGACCGGGATGCCAAAGTCCAGATCGACCTCGGCCAGCACCTGGTGCAGATCGAGCCCGGCGATCTCGACGCCAGCGAGTTGAGCGACGCCATCCGAGAAGCGGGCTACACCCCCGTGCCGGCATCGGTGGGCAGCACCGCGGCCGCGGCGAGCGCGCCGGGCGGCTGCTGCGGCTGCCGGTGAGGGCGGGGCGGGCCACGGGGTGGTTCCGCCAGCCTTGATCTGGCGCAAGGGGGGCAGTCGGTCGGCGCCTAGACTGCAAGGAAACTCGCGGATTCAACCTTGCAGCCCCTGCGTTTCCATCATCGCCGACTGCGCCGCCTCGTGTGGGTGGCGTTGTTTGCCTGGGTGTTTGCCCTGGCGGCGGGGGTGGCCAATGCCTGCCTCGTGGCGCTGCCTGGGTCGGCCCCTGCCGGGCACGAAAACCATCCCCCTGTGCATGAGAGCACGGGTCATGACCATGCGTCGGCGGTGCTCGCAGATGACGAAGGCGAGTACGCGGTTGGTCACCCCCATCAAGCCCAGGTCGACCCCGCCAAGGCGAGTTGCCTGAAGTTCTGCGACGACGAGTCGTCGGCGCTCGTCAAGAGCGGCAGCCCGTGGTTTGACTGGGCACCTGCCGATGCCCTGTTGGGCGGGCTCCCCATTCAGCCCGCGCCCCTCGCCGATGCCCGCGAGAGGCGATCGCTTGCGGGCCATCACGCACAGGGGCCGCCCCTGGTCATTCGCCTGCTGCGCCTGACTCTATAGGTTCGACCGCCCAGCCTGCCGAGGGGATCACGTTCCCGCTCTCGGCGGCTTGTGCGTTGGCGCTGCGCATTTCTGCACGGCCGCCACCCCTCGAAGTTTTTGTGTGCGTGCAGTGGCGCACGCCCCTTGTTCACCAGGAGATCCACATGTCAAACATTCGCACCCTCATCGCGCTGTCCAGCGCCGTCTTCCTCACCGCTTGTGCTGCGACCTATGGGCCGGGCGGCCCCCAACGTGCTGCTGGCAGACAGGCCGAGCATGCGAGCCACCACCCGGCTGGCGCGGCGTCGGCCCCGGCCTCCGCCATGCCGGACCGCATGAAGGCCATGCGGGAGATGCACGACAAGATGATGAACGCCAAGACCCCCGAAGAGAAGCAGGCCCTGATGGCCGAGCACATGAAGGCCATGCAGGACGGCATGCAGATGATGAAGGGCATGGGTGGCGGTATGGGCGGCGGCATGGGCGCCGGGCCCGGCATGGGGCCGATGGGTGGCATGGGTGCCAAAGGCATGCCCGCCGACATGGGCCAGCGTCAGAAGATGATGGAGGACCGCATGGACATGATGCAGATGATGATGGACATGATGATGCAGCGCATGCCCGCCTCCGGGCCGTCGCCTGCGGCCAAGTGATGCAGCACGCTTGACTCTGACACGGTGGGAAGGTCTATCTTTCCCATGTCGATGCCCGTTCGGCATCGGGATCAAGAAAGGAAGGTTGCCATGTCTACCGACCACGCTTCTTCATCGCCGCCCGGTTCCGGCGGCTTGCCCCGCCGTACCGTGCAAGGCGCGCTCGTCATGGCCGCGCTCATCGGCCTGTTCTTCCTGCTGCGCGAGCACTGGTCTCATGTGGCGGGCTACTGGTCGTATCTGATCCTGCTGGCCTGCCCGCTGATGCACCTGTTCCACGGCCATGGAAAGCACCATCATCACGAAGCCACTCCTCCCGAATCGACGGAGCGCTGAACCATGGACATGCCCACCCACCACGGCCACGAGCGTCACGAAGGTCACAAGGGTCACACGCACCATCCCGTGCTGCCACCGGCAGGCGCTGAAACCTTGAAAGACCCTGTCTGCGGCATGACGGTGACCGAGCAGTCGCCGCACCGGATCCAGCACGAGGGGCGGCCTTACTACTTCTGCAGTGCCAAGTGCCAGGGCAAGTTCGCGGCCGAGCCGGCCAAGTACCTTGCACCCGTGGTGCCGGCCCAGACCGCCGTGCCGGTGCAGGTCGAGGCGGGCACGGTCTACACCTGCCCGATGCACCCGGAGATCCGCCAGGACCACCCGGGCAACTGCCCCAAGTGCGGCATGACGCTGGAGCCCGTGCTGCCGGCCCTGGACGAAGAAGAGAACCCGGAGCTGGTGGATTTCAAGCGCCGCTTCTGGTGGACGCTGCCGTTCACCGTCGTGGTGACGGTGCTGGCCATGTTCGGCCACGGCCTGGGCTGGCTCGACATGGCCACGCAAAGCTGGGTCGAGCTGGTGCTGGCGCTGCCGATCGTGTTGTGGGCGGGCGCGCCGTTCTTCGTGCGCGGTGCGCAATCGGTCGTGAACCGCAGCCCCAACATGTGGACGCTGATCGGCCTGGGCACGGGGGCAGCCTTTGTCTACAGCGTGGTGGCCACCGTGGCGCCGCAGGTGTTCCCGCCGTCGTTCATGTCGATGGGCCGCGTGGCGGTGTACTTCGAGGCGGCGGCGGTCATCATCTCGCTCACCTTGCTCGGGCAGGTGCTGGAGCTCAAGGCACGCTCGCAGACATCGGCCGCCATCAAGTCACTGCTCGGCCTCGCGCCCAAGACGGCGCGCCGCATCGAGCCCGACGGCAGCGAGGCCGACGTACCGCTGTCCCACGTGCACGTGGGCGACCTGCTGCGCGTGCGCCCCGGCGAAAAGGTGCCGGTGGACGGCGTGGTGGTCGAAGGCAGCAGCGCGCTCGACGAGTCGATGCTCACCGGCGAGCCGCTGCCCGTCACCAAGCGGGTGGGCGACAAGCTGATCGGTGCCACCATGAACACCAGCGGTGCCCTGGTGATGCGCTCCGAGCACGTCGGCTCGGCCACGGTGCTGGCGCAGATCGTCCAGATGGTGGCGATGGCCCAGCGCTCGCGCGCGCCGATGCAGCGCATGGCCGACACCGTGGCGGGGTATTTCGTCATGGGGGTCGTGGCCGTCGCGTTGCTGACCTTCTTCGCCTGGGGCTTCTTCGGGCCCTCGGGTGCGAACGATTCGGGCTGGGTCTATGGCCTGATCAACGCGGTGGCGGTGTTGATCATTGCCTGCCCGTGTGCGCTGGGGCTCGCCACGCCGATGTCCATCATGGTGGCGACGGGCCGCGGTGCCACCAGTGGCGTGCTGTTCCGCGACGCGGCGGCGATCGAGAACCTGCGCAAGATCGACACGCTGATCGTCGACAAGACCGGCACGCTGACCGAAGGGCGCCCGAGCTTCGAACGTGCGGTGGGTGCCGCGGGCGTCACGCCGGACGAGGTGCTGCGCCTGGCGGCCAGCCTCGACCAGGGCAGCGAGCATCCGCTGGCGGCGGCCATCGTCGCCGCGGCCAAGGAGCGCGGCCTGGCGCTCGACAAGCCCGAGCAGTTCGACTCCGAGTCGGGCATCGGCGTGCGAGGCACGGTGTCCGGCAAGGCGCTCGCATTGGGCAACACCGCGCTGATGGAGCAGCTGGGCGTCGACGTGTCCGCTTTGGCGAGCCAGGCGGAGGCGCTGCGTGCGCAGGGCGCGAGCGTGATGCACCTGGCGGCCGACAACCGGCTTGTGGGCCTGCTGGCCGTGTCCGACCCGATCAAGGCGACCACGCCTGATGCCTTGGCCTCGCTGCGCAAGGCTGGCCTGCGTGTCGTGATGGCCACCGGCGATGGCCTGACGACGGCGCGCTCGGTCGGCCAGCGCCTGGGCATCGACGAAGTGCACGGCGAGGTCAAGCCGGCCGACAAGCTCAAGCTGGTCGAACGGCTGCAAGCCGAAGGCCGCACCGTGGCGATGGCCGGCGATGGCATCAACGATGCCCCGGCGCTCGCGCGCGCCGACGTGGGCATCGCGATGGGCACCGGCACCGACGTGGCGATGAACAGCGCGCAGCTCACGCTGGTGAAAGGTGACTTGCGTGGCATTGCCACGGCGCGCGCGCTGTCGGTGGCGACCGTGGTCAACATGAAGCAGAACCTGGCCTTCGCCTTTGTCTACAACGCACTGGGCGTACCGCTGGCCGCCGGGCTCCTGTACCCGTTCACCGGCTGGCTGCTGTCGCCCATGATTGCAGCGCTGGCGATGAGCCTGAGCTCGGCCTCGGTGATCAGCAACGCACTGCGCTTGCGCCGCGCCGACATCGGCCCGCACTGAAGCAGGAGGAGCCGCCATGTCGCACACGTACCCGCTTCACCACAGCAGCGAGGTCGACGTGCCGGTCGAGCCCGCGGCCTTGTTCGCCAAGCTCGACGATCACACGCGGCTGGCCCGCCACATGGAGAAGCCCTCGCTGATGACGGCGGGAGCGTCGATGCGCATCGCGACCGACGCGCAGCGGGGCCAGGCCGTGGGCTCGGTGATCCGCCTGACGGGCCAGGTGCTGGGCCTGAGGCTGGCGCTCGAGGAAGTCGTGACCGAGCGCGTGCCGCCGATCCGCAAGACATGGGAGACCCGCGGCGAACCCAGGCTGCTGGTGATTGGCGGCTACCGCATGGGTTTCACGCGCACACCGCGCGAAGGGGGTTCGCACCTGGTGGTGTTCATCGACTACCGTTTGCCGGAGCACGGCATGGCCCATGGGCTGGGCAAGCTGTTTGGCAAGGCGTATGCGGCCTGGTGCACGCGCCGCATGACGGTCGACGCGTCGCGGGGGGCGGCCATGCCCCGCGGGGCGGCGCCATGAGCGGGGGCCGGCAGCGTGTTCGGCTGCCGCTTGTCCGAGGTCAAGTGCTCGCCCCGGTTGTTGCGTAAACTGAAATCATGCGTTTGCATCGTCGCCCTCGGCGCTGGCTCTCTGGTTGGTTGATCGTGGTGCTGCTGTTCACCCAGCTCATCACCTCGGCCTACGCCTGCCCGACGATTGCGGCCGCCGCGTCGACCCCGGCGGCCATGCCCGAGATGCCGGGTTGCGAAGGCAACATGCCCGCCGCGATGGACCCGGACCAGCCCCAGCTGTGCCAGGCGCATTGCACGCAGGACTCGTTGACGGTGCAGTCGGCCCCGAGCGCCGACCTGCAGCCCGCACCGGCGGTGCTGCTGGCCACCCTCGACTGGGCGCAGACGGCGCTCGCTCCGGCGCACTCCGCCGATCGCCCGGCCCCCGTGGCCACCGGGGCGCCGCCTCCCAGCTCACCGCCGATCTACCTCGCTCTGCTGGTTCTTCGCAACTAGCGTGACCGCACCGGCTGGCCTGCTTCGCTGCAGGCCGGCCGTTCGCGTTTGCGTCTGGTTTTCAGTGAAGGACTTGCCATGGTTTTCTCTTCTTCCCGGGCCGCTGCGTGGGTGGTGCTGACCGCGCTCGGCTGGCCCGTGCCCTCGCACGCCGAGCTCAGCTTCGAACAAGCCACGCTGCTGGCCCGCGAGCAGGCGCCGGTGCTCGCCGCCCAGCGCAGCGCCGTGGCCGGTGCCCAGGCAGCGCAGCCGGCGGCCACCACCTTGCCCGACCCGCGCCTCAGCGTGGGTGTGGACAACCTGCCGCTCAGCGGAGCCGATCGCCTGAGCCTCACGCGCGACTTCATGACGATGCAGCGCGTCGGCCTGATGCAGGAGGTGCCCAACCGCGCCAAGCGCGAAGCCCGCGCGAGCGCGGCCCAGGCACGCGTCGCGCGTGAGCAGGCGATGCTGGGCCTGACCCGCCTCGCGGTGCAGCGCGAGGCGGGGCTCGCCTGGCTGGCGGTGTACTTCGCCGAGCGGCGTCTCGGCGAACTCAAGGCCCTGGACCACGAGAACCGCGTGCTGCTCGACACGCTGGGCCCGCGCATCGCCGCCGGCCGGGCCATGCCGAGCGATCAGCTGATGGCGCAGCAAGAGCGCCTGGCGCTGGCCGACCGGCGAGACGATGCCTTGCGCGACGTCGCCAAGGCCCGCGCCAGCCTGCGACGCTGGGTCGGCGCGCGGGCCGACGAACCACTCGCGGGCGAGCCGCCGCAGCCGCAGGTCGACGCGGCGGCGGTGCGGGCCGGCCTGCACCGCCATGCCGAGCTGGCGCCATACGACGCCGCGCGTGCGATGGCCCAGGCCGACGCCGACGAAGCCGGCGCCGAGCGCCGTGGCGACTGGGCGTGGGAGCTGGTCTACAGCCGGCGCGGCGCGCAGTACGGCGACATGCTGTCGTTCCAGGTCAGCCTCGACCTGCCGTGGCAGAAAGGCCAACGCCAGCAGCCGCAGCTGCTGGCCAAGCTGCGGGAGGTGGACCGCGTCGAGGCCGAGCGCGAAGAGCTGCTGCGCCGCCACCGCGAAGACCTGGAGGGCCAGCTCGCCGAGCTGCAGGCGCTCGATGCGCAGCACGCGCGGCTGCAGTCCAGCGGCCAGGCACTCGCCGCCGAGCGTGTGGCGCTTGCGATGGCCAGCTACCAGGCGGGGCGGGGCGACCTGGCCGCGGTGCTGGCCGCGCGGCGCGAGGCGGTCGAGACCGGCCTGCGCCTGATCGAGCTCGACCTGCAGCGCGCCGCCTTGCGCGTGCGCCTCACCACCTTGAATGCGGAGCAATGACATGAACACCAACACCAGGCACGTGGTTCTGGGCCTTTCGCTTCTAGCGGTTCTCGGGGTCGGCATCGGCGCGGGCTGGGGCCTGTCGCAGTGGCGCGCGGGCGGTCCGCACGGCACGGCCGATGCAGCCCCTGCGGCCCCTGCGTCCACCAGCGAGCGCAAGGTGCTGTATTGGTACGACCCGATGGTGCCCACGCAGAAGTTCGACAAGCCGGGCAAGTCGCCCTTCATGGACATGCAGCTCGTGCCACGTTATGCCGACGAAGGCGACAGCAGCGATGGCGCCGCGCTGGCCGTCTCGGCGCAATCACAGCAAGCCCTCGGGCTGCGCCTGGCGAGCGTGGAACGCCGGCCCCTCGCCGCGGTCGTCGACATGGTCGGCACCGTGCAGCTCAACGAGCGCGACGTGAGCATCGTGCAGGCGCGCACCGCGGGTTTTGTCGAGCGTGTGTATGCACGCGCACCGGGCGACGTGGTCGCTGCCGGGGCGCCGCTGGTCGATGTGCTCAGCCCCGAGTGGCTGGGCGCGCAGCAGGAGTACCTGGCAGTCAAGGCCACCGGCGACGCCGCACTCACGCAGGCCGCGCGCCAGCGGCTGGTGCTGCTGGGCATGCCGGCCGGCGTGATCGATCAGCTGGAGCGTTCGGGCCAACCCGCCGTGCTGCACACCATCACCGCACCGGCGGGTGGTGTGATCACCGAGTTGATGGTGCGCAGCGGCATGAGCGTGGCGCCGGGCATGACGCTCGCGCGCATCAACGGCCTGGCCACGGTGTGGCTGGAGGCCGCCCTGCCGCAAGCCCAGGCCGCGCAGATGCAGCCCGGCCAGCCGGTGGAAGCGCGCTTTCCGGCGCTGCCGGGCGAGGTGGTCCAGGGCCGCATCGCCGCGGTGCTGCCCGAGGGCAACCTCGAAACGCGCACGCTGCGCGTGCGCATCGAGTTGCCCAACCGGGCGCAGCGCCTGAAGGCCGGGCTTTTCGCCCAGGTCACGGTGCGTGGCGCCGAGCGGCCGGCTCTCGTGGTGCCGGCCGAGGCGGTGATCCGCACCGGCAAGCGCAACCTCGTGTACCTGTCGGACCAGCCGGGGCGGTTTCGCCCGGTCGAGGTGCAGCTGGGCGAACAGGTGGGCGAACACATCGTCGTGCTCGGCGGCTTGACCGAAGGCCAGAAGGTGGTGGCCTCGGGCCAGTTCCTGATCGACTCCGAGGCCAGCCTGCAAGGGGTGATGGCACGTGCCACCGCTGCACCTGCCAGCGCAGCGACATCTGCACCGGCCGCCGAGGCCGAGTACCGCGTGCGCGGCGTGGTGGTCGACATCGAAGCCGACAGCCTCACGCTCGACCACCAGCCCGTGCCTGCGCTGAAGTGGCCCGCGATGACCATGCCCTTCAAGCTGGCCGACAAACAGCTCGCGGCCGGGTTGAAAAAGTCGCAGGCCGTCGACTTCAGCTTCGTCAAGCGAGGTGACGACTACGTGATCACGCGGCTGTCTGCCGCCGCTTCGGGAGCGCAGCGTTGATCGCCCGGCTGATCCGCTGGTCGGTGGCCAACCGCTTCCTGGTGCTGCTTGCCACGCTCTTCTTCAGCGCGTGGGGCGTGTACAGCCTGCGCAGCACGCCCATCGATGCGCTGCCCGACCTGTCCGACGTGCAGGTGATCATCCGCACCAGCTACCCGGGCCAGGCGCCGCAGATCGTCGAGAACCAGGTGACCTACCCGCTTGCGACGACCATGCTCTCGGTGCCGGGCGCGAAGACGGTGCGGGGTTTTTCCTTCTTCGGCGACAGCTTCGTCTACGTGCTGTTCGAAGACGGCACCGATTTGTACTGGGCCCGCTCGCGCGTGCTGGAGTACCTGAACCAGGTGCAGGGCCGATTGCCCGCCACAGCGAAGACATCGCTCGGGCCCGACGCCACGGGCGTGGGCTGGATCTTTCAATACGCCCTGGTGGACCGCAGCGGCCGCAACGACCTTGCGCAGCTGCGTGCGCTGCAAGACTGGTTTCTGAAGTACGAACTGAAGAGCCTGCCCGACGTGGCCGAAGTGGCCAGCGTGGGCGGCATGGTCAAGCAGTACCAGGTGCTGCTCGACCCGGGCAAGCTCGCGGCCTACGGCGTCACCTACGCCCAGGTGCGCGAGGCGCTGCTGGCCGGCAACCAGGAGGCTGGCGGCTCGGTGCTGGAGCTGGCCGAAGTCGAATACATGGTGCGTGCGAGCGGCTACCTGAAGACGCTCGATGACTTTCGCGCCATCCCGCTGGCCGCGCGCGGTGGCGTGCCGGTGAAGCTGGGTGACGTGGCTGTGGTGCAGGTGGGGCCCGAGATGCGCCGCGGCATCGCCGAGCTCGACGGCGAAGGCGAGGTGACTGGCGGCGTGGTCATCTTGCGTTCGGGCAAGAACGCGCAGACCACCATCGCGGCGGTCAAGGCCAAGCTGCTGGAGCTGCAGCAAAGCCTGCCACCCGGCGTGGAAGTGGTGACCACCTACGACCGCAGCGCGTTGATCGAGCGCGCCATAGAGAACCTCACGCACAAGCTGATCGAAGAGTTCATCGTCGTCGCGGCGGTGTGTGCCGTCTTCCTGTGGCACCTGCGCTCGGCGCTGGTGGCCATCATCGCGCTGCCGCTCGGCGTGTTGATGGCCTTCCTGGTGATGCGCTACCAGGGCATCAACGCCAACATCATGTCGCTGGGCGGCATTGCCATCGCCATCGGCGCGATGGTCGATGCCGCGGTGGTGATGATCGAAAACGCCCACAAGCGCATCGAGGCCTGGCAGCACGCGCACCCCGGCGAGCCGCTCGAAGGCGAGGAGCGCTGGCAGGTGATGACCGAAGCCGCCGTCGAGGTGGGGCCGGCGCTGTTTTTCTCGCTGCTCATCATCACGCTGTCGTTCATCCCGGTCTTCACGCTCGAAGCGCAGGAAGGGCGGCTCTTCGGCCCGCTCGCCTTCACCAAGACCTACGCCATGGCGGCGGCGGCCGGGCTCTCGGTCACGCTGATCCCGGTGCTGATGGGCTACTGGATTCGGGGGCGCATTCCCGACGAGCAGAAGAACCCGATCACCCGCGCGCTGATCGCCGTCTACCGGCCCGCGCTCGATGCCGTGCTGCGCTGGCCCAAGGCGACGCTTGCCGTGGCGCTGGTGTTGCTGGCTACGACCGTGTGGCCGCTGATGCGCCTGGGCGGAGAGTTCCTGCCGCCGCTCGACGAGGGCGACCTGCTGTACATGCCCTCGGCCCTGCCGGGCTTGTCGGCGCAGAAGGCGGCCGAGCTGCTGCAGCTCACCAACCGCATGATCAAGACCGTGCCCGAGGTGCAGCGTGTGTTCGGCAAGGCCGGGCGCGCCGAGACGGCCACCGACCCGGCGCCGCTGGAGATGTTCGAGACCACCATCCAGCTCAAGCCGCGCGACCAGTGGCGGCCGGGCATGACGCCCGAGAAGCTGGTCGACGAGCTCGACCGCGCGGTGAAGGTGCCCGGCCTGTCCAACATCTGGGTGCCGCCGATTCGCAACCGCATCGACATGCTCGCCACCGGCATCAAGAGCCCGATCGGCGTGAAGGTGAGCGGCAGCAGCCTGGC
>NZ_JADMJX010000076.1 GCF_018780185.1 Rhizobacter sp. | reverse complement strand
CGACCTGGTCTGGAACTACGTGGTGGGCAACTATCTCAAGGGCGAAACGCCACCGCCGTTCGACCTGCTGTACTGGAACAGCGACAGCACCAACCTGCCGGGCCCGATGTACTGCTGGTACCTGCGCAACACCTATCTGGAAAACAACCTCGTCAAGCCGGGCAAGACGACGGTGTGTGGCGTGCCCGTCGACCTGGGGCTGATCGACGCACCGACTTATGTGTACGGCTCGAAGGAAGACCACATCGTTCCGTGGGACGGTGCCTACCGCAACACCCAGGTGTTGAAGGGCGCCAAGTGCCGCTTCGTGCTGGGCGCTTCGGGCCACATCGCCGGCGTGATCAACCCGCCGGAGAAGAAGAAGCGCAGCCACTGGATTGGCGCCTCGTCCTCGTTGCCGGCCACCCCGCAGGCCTGGCTCGACAAGGCCAAAGAACACCCCGGCAGCTGGTGGCCCGATTGGGACGCATGGCTCAAGAGCCACGCCGGCAAGCAGGTGCCCGCGCCCAAGACACCGGGTAACCGCCAATACAAGCCCACCGAACCCGCGCCCGGCCGCTATGTCAAACAAAAGGCTTGAGCCGGCGCAAGCCCGGGGGCCGAACTCGTGATATCAACGCCTCATTCAACCAACAGGAGAACCCCATGTCCGACATCGTGATCGTTGCTGCCGCCCGCACCGCCGTGGGCAAGTTTGGCGGGAGCTTGGCCAAGGTGGCTGCGCCCGAGCTGGGCGCCGCGGTGATCGTCGAGTTGCTCAAGCGCGCCAAGCTCACGGGTGACCAGATCAACGAAGTGATCCTCGGCCAGGTGCTCACTGCCGGCTCGGGCCAGAACCCGGCGCGCCAGTCGGTCATCAAGAGCGGCTTGCCGCAAGCGGTGCCTGCGCTGACCATCAACGCGGTGTGCGGCTCCGGCCTCAAGTCGGTGATGCTGGCGGCGCAATCCATCGCCTATGGCGACTCCGAGATCGTGATCGCCGGTGGCCAGGAAAGCATGAGCATGTCGCCCCACGTGCTGCCCAATTCACGCGACGGCCAGCGCATGGGCGACTGGAAGCTCGTCGACACGATGATCGTCGACGGCTTGCTCGATGTGTACAACCAGTACCACATGGGCATCACCGCCGAGAACGTGGCCAAGAAGTACAGCATCAGCCGTGAAGCACAAGACGCGCTGGCCCTGGCCTCGCAGCAAAAGGCCGCGGCCGCGCAAGACGCCGGCAAGTTCAAGGACGAGATCGTGCCGTTCAGCATCGCGCAGAAGAAGGGCGACCCGATCGTCTTCTCGGCCGACGAGTACATCAACCGCAAGACCAACGCCGAAGCACTGGCCGGGCTGCGCCCCGCCTTCGACAAGGCCGGCGGCGTGACGGCGGGCAACGCCTCGGGCCTGAACGACGGCGCAGCCGGCGTGGTGGTGATGACGGCCAAGAAGGCCGACCAACTGGGCCTCACCCCGCTGGCGCGCATCAAGAGCTTTGCCACCACCGCGATCGACCCGGCCTACATGGGCATGGGCCCGGTCACCGCTTCGCAGAAGGCGCTGCAACGTGCTGGCTGGAAAGCCGCCGATCTCGACCTGCTCGAAATCAACGAAGCCTTTGCCGCACAGGCGTGCGCCGTCAACAACGAAATGGGCTGGGACACCAGCAAGGTCAATGTGAACGGTGGTGCGATTGCCATCGGGCACCCGATCGGTGCATCGGGTTGCCGCATTCTGGTGACCCTGCTGCACGAGATGCAGCGCCGCAACGCCAAGAAGGGCATTGCCAGCCTGTGCATCGGCGGTGGCATGGGCGTTGCACTGACAGTCGAACGTTAATCACGTGCTGTTGGTGGGAACCCGATTGACCGGGCCCACCCGCAGCGCGACGCTAGAGATTCACCAACCGAAGGAGAACAACAATGAGCCAGAAGATTGCATACGTCACCGGGGGCATGGGTGGCATCGGAACCACCATGTGCCAGCGTCTGCACAAAGATGGTTTCACCGTGATTGCCGGTTGCGGCCCGAGCCGCGACTTCAAGAAGTGGCTCGATGAGCAGAAGGCGCTGGGCTACACCTTCCATGCGTCGGTGGGCAACGTGGGCGACTGGGATTCGACCGTCGCGGCCTTCCAGAAGACCAAGGCCGAGCTCGGCACGATCGACGTGCTGGTCAACAACGCCGGCATCACCCGCGATGGCATGTTCCGCAAGATGAGCCGCGCCGATTGGGACGCCGTCATCGAAACCAACCTGACCAGCCTGTTCAACGTGACCAAGCAGGTCATCGACGACATGCTCGAAAAGGGCTGGGGCCGCATCATCAACATCTCTTCCGTCAACGGCGAGAAGGGCCAGTTCGGCCAGACCAACTACTCGGCGGCCAAGGCCGGCATGCACGGCTTCACCATGGCGCTGGCGCAAGAAGTGGCCAGCAAGGGCGTGACGGTCAACACCGTGAGCCCCGGCTACATCGCCACCGAAATGGTCAAGGCGATTCGGCAAGACGTGCTCGACAAGATCGTGGCCGGCATCCCGGTCAAGCGCCTGGGCACGCCGGACGACATCGCGTCGATCGTGTCGTGGGTGGCGTCGGATGAGTCGGGTTTTGCTACCGGCGCCGACTTCTCCGTGAACGGCGGCTTGCACATGGGTTGATTCCGGCAGCGGGCGACAATGTCGCCTGCGCCATGGCACCGATCTTCCACATCTCGTTCTACAAATTCGCCGCGCTGCATGAGCCTCATGCTGTCGCGGCGCATTTGCGTTTGCTCGCCGCCGATCTGCTCGGCAGCGTGCTGGTGGCTGATGAGGGCGTCAACGGCGTGCTGGCCGGGTCGGCGCAGGCTCTGGACGCTTTCGAGCGAGGGCTGCTCGCAGACACGCGCTTCGCCGGCATGGTCTTCAAGCGCAGCGCCTGCAAGACGGTACCGTTTGCGCGCCTGAAGGTTCACGTCAAACCCGAGATCGTCGCCGTGGGCGTGCCGGGTGGCGGCGCTTCGCCCGACACCCGCGTCAGCCCCGAAGCGTGGCGGCGCCTGATCGCGCAAGACGACGTGGTGGTGCTCGACAACCGCAACAGCTTCGAATACCGCCTGGGTCGCTTCAAGAAGGCCGTCGACCCCGGCGTCGCCAATTTCCGAGACTTCCCGCGTTACGTCGAGGCCCACGCCGCGCAGTGGCAGGCCGAGGGCAAGACCGTCGCCATGTACTGCACCGGTGGCATTCGCTGCGAGAAGACCAGCGCCTGGATGCGCGGCCTGGGCCTGCAGGTGCGTGAGCTGGAGGGCGGCATCCTGAACTACTTCCAGTCGCTGCCTGACGCTGAGCGCGAGTGGGAAGGCGAGTGCTTTGTGTTCGATAACCGCATTGCGCTCGACACGCGCCTGCAGGAAACCGACACCACCGCCGAGCAGGTCTACGCCGATGAGCCCGACGGTGAATGGCGATTGCAGCGAGCCCGGCGACTTGATGCGTCCCGCTGACGGCGTCGGCCGCAGCTGCGTGGCCTTGCCGCCCGGACCGTGGGCCACGCTGATCGAGTTCTTGGTGCAGCGCTTCCCGCGCATTGCGCGCGACGAATGGCTGGCCCGCATGCAACGCGGCGAGGTGACCGATGCGCAAGGCACCCCCATGGCCCCCGACGCGCCCTTCAGGCCACACGGCAAGCTCTACTACTACCGCAGCCTGCCACCGGAGCCGCGCATCCCCTTCGATGAGGTCGTGCTGTACCAGGACGATCTGATCGTCGTCGCCGACAAGCCGCACTTCCTGCCCGTCACGCCCACCGGCCGCTACCTGCAGGAGACGCTGCTGGTGCGCCTCAAACGAAAGCTCGGCATCGACTCGCTGGCCCCCGTGCACCGCATCGACCGCGACACCGCCGGGCTGGTGCTGTTCACCGTGCAGCCTCACACGCGGGGCCGCTACCAGGCGCTGTTTCGAGACCGGGCGGTAGAGAAACGCTATGAGGCCATCGCTCCCCATCGGGCGGGGCTGGTGTGGCCTGTGATTCGCACCACTCGCTTGGAAGAGGGCGACTCATTCATGACGATGCGCGAGGTGCCGGGCGAGCCGAATGCCGAAACCCACATCGAGCTGATCGAATCGTGGGGCGAACGGGCTCGTTATGGGCTGAGGCCGCTCTCGGGCAAACGCCACCAGCTGCGGGTGCACATGGCAGCCCTGGGCTTGCCGATCGTCAACGACCTGATCTACCCGACGCTGCAGCCCGACACGCTGGAGCCTGACTACAGCCAGCCCTTGCAGCTGCTGGCGCGGGCGCTGGCATTCAACGACCCGGTGAGCGGCGCGTCACGCTGCTTTGAGAGCCGCCATCGCCTCACCCATGCGGATGGCGCCGGCCGGCTGCCATGACGGGTTGAACTGCAGCGGGCCTTGAGGGAAGAGCATCACGACGGTGGAACCGAGTAGAAAGCGGCCCATCTCGTCGCCTTGCTTGAGGCTCACCGGCTTGCCGTTCGATGATTCCGGATAACGCCACTCACGCACCTGCTTGACCCGCGGCGGGTTGACCACCCCGTGCCACACGGTCGCCATGCTGCCGACGATGGTCGCGCCCACCAGCACCAGCACGAAGGGGCCGCGATTCGTCTCGAACACGCACACCACCCGCTCATTGCGGGCGAACAGACCCGGCACGCCGCGCGCCGTGGTGGGGTTGACCGAGAACAGCGGCCCAGGCACGTGGATCATGCGAGTGAGCTGGCCGTCGCAGGGCATGTGGATGCGGTGGTAGTCCTTCGGGCTCAGGTAGAGCGTCGCGAAGTGGCCGTTGTCGAACTTCGTCGCCAGAGCCGCGTCGCCGCCCACCAGCGCGGTGGTGGTGTAGCGGTGGCCCTTGGCCTGGAAGATCAGGTCACGCTCGATGGCGCCGAACTGGCTGATCGCGCCGTCGACCGGGCAGATCAGGTCGGCCCGGGCCAACGGCCGCGCGCCGGGCTTCAAGGCGCGGGTGAAAAACGCGTTGAAGCTCGGGTAGCTGGCGGTGTCAGGGTTGGCCGCCTCGCTCATGTTGACGCCGTAGCGCTTCACGAACCAATCGATCAAGTGTGTGGTGAGCGCGCCGCCCTGGGCCGACGCCACCCGGCCAGCCAGGGCCGTGAGCAGCTGCTTGGGCATGAGGTATTGCGGCAGGACGGCAAGGCGGTCGGACACGGCGTTCTTCAGGAGTGGGAGAGAGGGCGGATTCTAGGGAGTTGCCAGGTCGCAGCGTTCGAGGGTGAGGAGGCATGTCATAGCCATCTTCAATGATCAACCTTGCTGCAATTCATCACGACAATGCTGCGTTGCAACTAAGATTTGTTCCGGTTCATCGCCCCAAGCCACCCAATGGAAGCCCGGGGCCAGCCAATCTACTTCTAACTCAACCATCCACAAAGGAAGCCAAATGTCACTCATCAACACCCAAGTTCAGCCCTTCAAGGCTCAAGCATTCAAGCAGGGCAAGTTCATCGAAGTGACCGAGCAGTCGCTCAAGGGCAAGTGGTCGACCCTGATCTTCATGCCGGCTGCTTTCACCTTCAACTGCCCGACCGAAGTGGAAGACGCGGCCGAGCACTACGCCGAGTTCCAGAAGCTGGAAACCGAGGTCTACATCGTCACGACCGACACCCACTTCGCGCACAAGGTGTGGCACGAGACCTCGCCGGCCGTCGGCAAGGCCCAGTTCCCGCTGGTGGGCGACCCCACGCACCAGCTGACCCGCGCTTTTGGCGTGCACATCGAAGAAGAAGGCCTGGCCCTGCGCGGCACCTTCGTGATCGACCCGCAAGGCGTGATCAAGACCGCCGAAGTGCATGACAACGCGATCGCCCGTGACGTCAAGGAAACCCTGCGCAAGCTGAAGGCTGCGCAGTACGTGGCCAAGAACCCGGGCCAGGTCTGCCCCGCCAAGTGGAACGACGGCGCCAAGACGATCACCCCGTCGCTCGACCTCGTCGGCAAGATCTAAGCCCCTCTCCAGCGTTTTTCCGAGCCCGCCCACCGCCCATGCGGTGGGCCCCTTCGCCGCCCACCACGGGCCTGCGACAAGGGAGTGGCTCGTCCTGAATTCAAGATTCCTCGGAGCACACGACCATGTTGGACGCCAACCTCACAGCCCAGTTGAAGGCCTACCTCGAGCGGGTCCGCGAGCCGTTCGAGATGGTGGCTTCGCTGGACGACAGCGAGAACTCACGCGACATGCGCACGCTGCTGGAGCAGATCGCAGAGCTCTCGCCCCAGATCACGCTCAAGACCGACGGCACCGATGCGCGCAAGCCGTCGTTCGCGCTGAACCGCACCGGCTCCGACATGGGCCTGCGCTTCGCCGCGATCCCGCTCGGCCATGAGTTCACGTCGCTCGTGCTGGCGCTGCTGTGGGTGGGCGGCCACCCGCCCAAGGCCGAGCCCGAGGTGATCGAGCAGATCAAGAGCCTCGATGGTGACTACACCTTCGAGGTCTACATGTCGCTGACCTGCCACAACTGCCCGGATGTGGTGCAGGCGCTGAGCCTGATGGCCGTGCTCAACCCGAAGGTGAAGGTGACCATCGTCGACGGCGGCCTCTTCCAGCAGGAGGTGGACGCGCGCCAGATCATGGCCGTGCCGGCGGTGTACCTGAACGGCGAGATGTTTGCCTCGGGCCGCATGACGACCGAAGAAATCGTGGCCAAGCTCGACACCCGGTCGGGCGAGCGCGAAGCCGCCAAGCTCGACGCCCGCGCGCCATACGACGTGCTGGTGGTCGGCGGTGGCCCCGCCGGCGCGGCGGCGGCCGTGTACGCCGCGCGCAAGGGCATCCGCACCGGTGTGGCGGCCGAGCGTTTCGGCGGCCAGGTGAACGACACGCTCGCGATCGAGAACTACATCTCGGTGCTGGAGACCGACGGGCCGAAGTTCGCCATGTCGCTGGAGCAGCACGTGAAGGCGTATGACGTCGACGTGATCAACCTGCAGCGCGCCGAAAAGCTGATCCCGGCCGCGCAGCCGGGCGGCCTGGTCGAGGTGCAGTTCGCAAGCGGTGGGTCGCTCAAGAGCAAGACGGTGATCATCTCGACCGGCGCACGCTGGCGCAACGTCAACGTACCGGGCGAGCAGGAATACAAGAACAAGGGCGTGGCCTACTGCCCGCACTGCGACGGCCCGCTGTTCAAGGGCAAGCGTGTGGCGGTGATCGGTGGCGGCAACTCGGGTGTCGAGGCCGCGATCGACCTGGCGGGCGTGGTGGCCCACGTGACGCTGATCGAGTTTGCCGACAAGCTGCGCGCTGATGCGGTGCTCGTCAACAAGCTCAAGAGCCTGCCCAACGTGGTCATCCAGACCAACGCGCAGACCACCGAGATCACCGGCGACGGCCAGAAGGTCAATGGCCTGACCTACACCGAGCGTGCGAGCGGCGAGTCACGCCACGTCGAGCTCGAGGGCGTGTTCGTGCAGATTGGCCTGGTGCCCAACACCGAGTGGCTGAAGGGCACGGTCGAGCTGTCGCGCCACGGCGAGATCGTGGTCGATGCCAAGGGCCAGACCTCGTTGCCGGGTGTGTTTGCGGCGGGCGACGTGACCACGGTGCCGTTCAAGCAGATCATCATCGCGGCCGGTGATGGTGCCAAAGCGGCGCTGGGCGCCTTCGATCACCTGATGCGCAACTGATCAAGCGACGCCCGAGGAACCGGCTTTGCCGGGCCTCTGGGCGTGCCCCCCTTGAGGGGGCGGCCGAAGGCCGTAGGGGGTGGGCCCGTCTCAGGGCGAGATCGCGGCCAGCAGTTCGGTCTCGATCTCGATCTGTGCCTTGTTCTGCTGCAGCGCCGAGCCATCGATCAGGAAGGTGTCTTCCACCCGCTCGCCCAGCGTGGTGATCTTGGCCAGTTGCAGGTTGATGCGGTGTTGCGCCAGCACGCGGGCGATGGAATACAGCAGCCCCGAGCGGTCGCTGGTCGACACGCCGAGCAGCCAGCGCTGTCCGCGCTCGTCGGGCCGCAGCGTCACGCGCGGCGTGATCGGGAAGGACTTCACGCGCCGCGACAAACGCCCACGTGAAGGCTCGGGCAAGGGGCCGTCGGCCTTGAGCGCGAGCGTGGCCTGGGTCTCCACCAACGAGATCAGGTCGCGGTAGTGCTGGTCGATCTGCGGGCTGATCACCTGGAAGGTGTCGAGCGCATAACCGGCGCGCGTGGTGTGGATCTTGGCGTCGAGAATGTTGAAGCCGGCGCTGTCGAAGTAGCCGCAGATGCGGGCAAAGAGGTCGGGCCGGTCGGGCGCATACACCAGCACCTGCAAACCTTCGCCGAGTGACGACAGGCGCGCGCGCACCACCGGCTCCTTGGTCTCGACGAAGCGGAACAGCGAGCGGGCATGCCAGGCGATGTCGCCCGCGTCGTGGCGCACGAAGTAGCTCAGCTCCAGCGTGGCCCACAGCGGAACCTCGGTGCCGGGTAGCAGCGAATACAGGTTGAGCGTGTGCCGCGCTTCCTGCTTGCGGGCCTCGATCTCGGCGTCCATGTTGGGGCGTGCGCCGCCCAGCGCACGCAGCGTGAGGCGGTACAGGTCTTCGAGCAACTTGCCCTTCCAGGCGTTCCAGACCTTGGGGCTGGTGCCGCGGATGTCGGCCACGGTCAGCAGGTAGAGCGCGGTCAGCCGGCGCTCGTTGATGACCAGCCTGGCGAAGGCCTCGATCACGTCGGGGTCGCTCAGGTCTTCTTTCTGCGCGATGCGCGACATGGTCAGGTGGCCCTTGACCAGAAACTCGATCAGCGAGGCGTCTTCGCGGTCGATGCCGTGGTCGCGGCAGAAGCGCCGCACCTCGACTGCGCCCAGGTCGGAGTGGTCTCCACCGCGGCCCTTGGCCACGTCATGGAAGAGCGCGGCCACATAGAGGATCCACGGCTTGTCGAAGGTCGAGGCGAGCTGCGAGCAGAACGGGTACTCGTGGGTGTGCTCGGCGATGAAGAAGCGCCGCACATTGCGCAGCACCATCAGGATGTGCTGGTCGACCGTGTAGACGTGGAACAGGTCGTGCTGCATCTGCCCCACGATGCGGCGGAACACCCACAGGTAGCGGCCCAGCACGCTGGTCTGGTTCATGAGCCGGAAGGCGTGTGTCTGGCCTTCGGGCTGCTGCAGGATCTGCATGAAGGTCGCGCGGTTGACGGGGTCGCGGCGGAACTCGCCGTCCATCACCTCGCGGGCGTTGTAGAGCGCACGCAGCGTGCGCGCCGACAGGCCTTCGATGCCGTGCTCCTTCTGGAACACGATAAAGGTCTCCAGAATGGCGTGCGGCTCGCGCTCGTAGAGGTCGTCGCTCGCCACTTCGAGCATGCCGGAACGGTCGAAGAAGCGCTCGTTGACGGGGCGCATCGGCGCGTCTTGCGAGCCGTTGACGCGCTCCTCGATGTTGAGCACCAGGATCTGGTTCAGCTGCGCCACCGCCTTGGCCGCCCAGTAGTAGCGCCGCATCAGCACTTCAGAGACGCGCTGACCCTTGGTGGCCTGGTAGCCGAAGCTCTCGGCCACGGCCGTCTGCAGGTCGAACACCAGCCGGTCTTCGCGCCGGCCAGCCACCATGTGCAGCCGCGCGCGGATCAGGCGCAGCAGGCCTTCGTTGCGCTGCAGCTGCTTCACCTCGAAGGGCGTGATCAGCCCTTTGGCCGCGAGCTCGTTCCAGCTCTTGCCCAGGCCCGCAGCGCGTGCCACCCAGATCACCATCTGCAGGTCGCGCAGGCCACCGGGGCTCTCTTTGCAGTTGGGTTCCAGCGAGTAAGGCGTGTCTTCGTACTTCTGGTGGCGCTGGCGCATCTCGAGCGTCTTGGCGACCAGGAAGGCCTTGGGGTCCATTGCCGCGGCATTGGCGCGGCGGAAGGCGTTGAAGACGCGCTTGGAGCCGGTGAGAAAGCGCGATTCCAGCAGCGCGGTCTGCACCGTCACGTCGCCTTGGGCTTCGGCCACACACTCGTCGACCGTGCGCACGCTGGAGCCGATCTCCAGGCCGATGTCCCAGCAGGCGGTGATGAAACCTTCGACCGACGACTTCAGCGCATCGTTGGACGAGCCGGCCAGGCGTGCGTTGGCCAACTCGTCACCGGGCGGCAACAGCACCAGCACATCGACATCGGAGTGCGGGTACAGCTCGGCGCGGCCATAACCACCCACGGCCACCAGGGCCGCGCCGGGCGGCATCATCGCGTGCTCCCACAGCTCGAGCAGGGTCTGGTCGACGTGGCGGGCCAGCGCGCGCACCAGGCGCGTGGCGGCCGGTGCGGTGGGGCGCGATTCGCGGAAGTGCGTCAGCAGCGCGGCCTTGCCCTCGCGGAACTGCGCGCGCTGCTCGCTGATGCTGCGGGGCGCGCCGGTGGGCGCCCGGGTGGATTCAGCCACGACCGCCATGGGCGGCTCCTCTTCAGGCAGTTGCGGTGGCGGGTGCGGTCACGAAGGCGGGTGGCGGTGGGCTGCCGGCCGAGAGTGTGAGCACCTCGTAGCCCGTTTCGGTGACGAGCACGGTGTGCTCCCACTGCGCCGAGAGCGAGCGGTCGCGGGTGACGATGGTCCAACCGTCACCGGTTTCGCGGATGTCGCGGCGGCCGGCATTGATCATCGGCTCGATGGTGAACACCATGCCGGGCACCAGCTCTTCGAGCGTGCCGGGGCGGCCGTAGTGCAGCACCTGGGGCTCTTCATGGAATTTGGCTCCGATGCCGTGGCCGCAGAACTCGCGCACGATGGAAAAGCCGGCGTTCTCGGCAAAGGTCTGGATCGAGTGGCCGATGTCGCCCAGGCGGGCGCCGGGTTTTACCTTCACGATGCCCTTCCACATGGCGTCGTAGGTCATGCTGCACAGGCGCTTGGAGGCGATCGAGCCCTCGCCGACGATGAACATGCGGCTGGTGTCGCCATGCCAGCCGTCCTTGATGACGGTGACGTCGATGTTGACGATGTCGCCGTTCTTCAGCGGCCGGTCGTTCGGGATGCCGTGGCACACCTGATGGTTGATCGAGGTGCAGATGGATT
>NZ_JADMJX010000305.1:7047-11127 GCF_018780185.1 Rhizobacter sp. | reverse complement strand
AAAGCGCCTGCGGCTGGTGCAAGGACAAGTGGGGCCTGTCGTGGCAGATCACGCCGCGCGCCCTCACCGCCGCGATCGCCGACCCTGACCGCGCCGCGGCCAGGCGGGCGTTCGAAGCGATGATGGAAATGACGAAGATCGACATCGCAAAGATCGAAGCGGCGCGGATGAAGCGCTAGATCGACCCTGGCTCAACCGCCCACGAGCAGCGTCTCGCGCAGCGTGGCCACGAGGCGGTCGACCGCATCCTTCGGCTTCCAGCGCGCCTCGACGACAAGGTGCTGCCAGGTGTCGACGTGCGACATGCTGAACAGCCAGTCGGCCGCGGTGGCCGGTGTCCAGCCGGAGCGCAGTGCGCCCGCCTCGTGCAGGGCGCGTGTCATCTGCAGAAAACCGCCACGCAGCAGTTGCATGCGGCTCTCCCAGGCGGCGTGCGCGGCGCTGTCGCCCAGGCTCGTGGCCGCCACCAGCGCGCGCGCCACCGGAAACACCTGCGGCAGGTATTCGAACCAGGCACGCAGGTAGGGCTCGAAGGCCTCGCGCGCTGTCATGGTTTCGCGCGCCAGGGCAAGCCGAGGCACGACGGGTGCCTGGGCGTCGTGGTACTCGACCATCGCCAGCAAGAGGCCGGCGCGGCTGCCGAACAGCAGGTACAGCGTCTGCCGCGAGACCCCGGCTTCGCGCGCCAGGTCGACCAGCGAGATGGCGGCGTCGCGGTGCACGGCAATGTGATCCCACGCGAGCTGGAGGATGCGGCTGCGGGTATCGGTGGGCGGGGTCGCAGCGCGGGCGGTTCGAGATCGACGCGCATTTCGCATTCAGGGACTTTACATGGGTCAATCCATGTATTACTTTACACGTGTCAATTGACACGTGTAAACCCATGACCGCTCAGTCGGTCAACCTCAAGGAGTTGCCGCCATGGACCTCTTCGAATTCGCGCGCGTCGCGCACATCGCCGTCGGCACCGTCGTGCTGGCATCGTTCTGGGGAGCGGCGCTCGCGCGCAAGGGCAGCGTGCCCCACCGCCGCTTCGGCCGCGTCTACGTCTTCTCGATGACGGTGCTGCTCGCCGCCACGCTCTTGCTCGCCACGGGCAGCGCGATGGCCGGAGACCCGATGCGCGCCGTGTTCAACCTCTACGTGTCACTCATCTCGGTGGCTTCGGTGTGGATGGCCTGGAGTTCGATTGCCTACCGTGCCGACTTTGCGCGCTACCGCGGCTGGCCGTACAAGCTGATCTGCTTCGCACTGGGTGGCTACGGCCTCTTCTTGCTTGCGATCGTGCCGAAGATGGGCATTCCGGCGCGCATGGCGATGGTGACGGCGTTCTCGGTGCTCGGGCTCTCGATCGCCGGCGCGATGGCGTGGCGCCTCGTGCGCGGCGCCAACCATGCACGCTGGTGGCTCAGCGAGCACCTGACGGCCATGAGCATCAACTTCGCTGCGACACACGCATCGTTCTCGATCCTTGCGTTGAGCGCTGTCTTTCCCGCGCTCAAGGAACCCTGGACACGCACGGCCATCCTCGTCTCGTGGATGACTTCGGCGCTGGTGGTGCGCCTGTGGGCCGGCAAGCGCTTCCTGCGCAACCCGGGCCGCACCGCGGGTGCGGCCGATGTGCCAGCGGGCCCGGCGACCCGGTCGTCATCTGGCACGTCGGCGCTCAACTGAGCGCGCCGAGCCGTCGGCGGTCGTGCCCCGGGGTCGACGACCGGCGCTCAGCGCAACTGCTGCGCAAACGCCTCCAGCTGCGTGATGCAGGTGCCCCAGCCGTCGAAGAAGCCCATCTGCTCGTGGCTGTCGCGTGTGGCCTTGTCGGGGTGCATCACGGTGGCGGTGTAGCGGGTGCCCTCGCCTTCATCGGCCATCGTGATGATGGCGGTGAAGGGGAGCCAGGGGGTTGCGGGCCGCCAGTCTTCGAGCAGCAACGAAGTGAAGACGATGCGCTCCAGCGGCACGATCTGCAAAAAGCTGCCCGGGTTGTCGCTGGTGCCCCCATCGGGGCCACGCATGAAGGTGTAGAAGGCGCCGCCGGCGCGCAGGTCGAAGGCGCGCACCTCGGTCGTCCAGGGCTTCGGGCACCACCACTCCTTGAGCAGCTGCGGCTCGGTCCAGGCCCGCCACACAGTGGCGCGCGGCGCACGCACGAGGCGTGAGATGACGAGGTCTTGTTCGACAGGTTGGGTGGTGCTGCTCATGGGGGGTTCTCCTGGTGAAGCTTCTCGGCCAAGGTGGCCATGCGGTCGGTGCGCGCTTCCCACACCGCCCGCTGCTCGGTGATCCAGCGCTCGGCCTGCGATAGCGCCTTGGGCCTGAGTTCGCAGGTGCGCACACGGCCCAGCTTGCTGGAGCGGATGACGCCGCTGCGCTCCAGCACGGAAAGGTGTTTCATGAACGACGGCAACGCCATCTCGAACGGCGCGGCCAGTGCCGACACCGTGGCCGGCCCGCGCCCCAGCACGCCGACGATCGCGCGGCGCGTGGGGTCGGCCAGGGCATAGAACACGTCGGTGAGTTGGGTAGATTGGTTAGCCATTTGGATTAGTATCACCAAGCTCACCTCGCCCTGTCAAGACGCCGCAGCAAGCCCCGCGCGCACCGCCTCGACACGCTTGCGGTTCACCCCCAGGTCGCTCTTGCCCAGGCGCGAGGCCGAGCGCACCTGGATCACCTGGGCCGCAGGGTCGTACCAGAACTCCACGTCGTCGACGTACTTCATCAGCTTGGTCGTGTACTGCGCGTAAAGGTAGTCGGGCTCGCTCTTCACGACCTTGGCGCCGGGCATGGCCTCGACCACGGCCTTGATCTTGGCGAGCGTGGCGGGGCCGTCGCCGCGCAGGGCCAGCGGTGCAATCTCGGCGTAGCGGCGCTGCGGGTGGTCGGGGTAGAGCCCGGCTTGGCTGCTCACGCTGTTTTCGGTTTTTGACGGGGGCTTGAGCTTGCCGTCGCGCACGCCCAGGTCTGGCGGCGCCTTGCCCGCGAGCAGGCCCGCCTGGCCGGCCGCAACCGCCGCCAGCACCAGCACGATCAACACAATCAAGATCCATTTCAGCAGCAACATGGGGGCCTCTCGGCAGTGGTGAAGTCGCGTAGTTGACCACCCTTGGTGCAGATACCCAAACGCGGCCCAAGCCTATTGCCGCCGTGCAACCATGTGGGTCATGAGTTCGTCACCCTCTCGCGTCTCCCGCCGCCGCCTTTTTGCCTGGGCGGCGTTCGTCGCGCTGGCCCTGGGCCTGCAAGTGGGTTGCGCCACGCTCGACGAGCGGCAGCGCAGCTGGATCTTCCAGCCCAGCGACCGCACCTGGTACGGCGGCCTGGCCGCAGCCGAAGGCATGCAAGACGTGTGGATCAACTTCCGCTCGCGCACGGCCGGCGCCAAAGGCGAGCCGGTGAAGCTGCACGCGCTGTGGCTGCCGCAGGACGATCCCAAGGCCCCCGTGCTGCTCTACCTGCACGGCGCCCGCTACGACGTGCGCGGCAGCTCGCCCCGCATGCGCCGCATGCACGAGCTGGGCTTTTCGGTGCTGGGGGTCGATTACCGCGGCTTCGGCCGCAGCAGCGCAGGCCTGCCCTCGGAAACCATGGCCGCCGAAGACGCGCGTGCCGCCTGGGACTGGCTGGCCCACGAACACCCGCAATCGAAGCGCTTCATCTTCGGCCACTCGCTGGGCGGCGCCATTGCGGTGCAGCTCGCCACCGAGGTGGCCGACGAAACCGGGCTGATCGTCGAAGGCAGCTTCACCTCCATCCCCGACGTGGTGAGCACCTTCCGCTGGGGCTGGTTGCCGGTGTCGCCTTTCATCACGCAGCGCTTTGACTCCGCGTCGCGCATCGCCGACGTGGGCTCGCCGGTGCTGGTGGTGCACGGCAGCCAGGACACGCTGATCCGCCCCGAGCTGGGGCAAGGCCTGTTCGAGCGAGCACGCGAGCCCAAGCGCTTCGTGCTGGTCGAGGGCGGCTCGCACCACAACACCAATGCCGTGGGCCAGCCGCTCTACCGGCAGGCGCTGGCCGAGCTGTTCGGCTTGAGCGGCACGCGCTGAAGATGCGCTGAAAAGTGCTCCGTTCGGCCTG
>NZ_JADMJX010000305.1:0-6947 GCF_018780185.1 Rhizobacter sp. | reverse complement strand
TTCGGCTTGAGCGGCACGCGCTGAAGATGCGCTGAAAAGTGCTCCGTTCGGCCTGGGCCTGTCGAAGGCCATGCGCAGGTGATCCATTCGCAACGCAGAGCTGCACGGCCTTCGACAAGCTCAACGCGAACGGTACTTTTCAGCGCTGCCCACACCCACCCTCCCAGATCAGAACGCTGCGAAGGGATTTCCCTTGCTTGTTGCGCGCCATCTATTAGTAGAGAATTTCTATACTAATGCCGCACCCAAGGAGAAACGATGCCCTATGCGACCCAGCGCGTCATGCACGACGCAGACAGCCACCTGATGGAAACACCCGACTGGGTGGCCTCGCATGCCGACCCATCCATCCGCGATCGGCTCAAGCCGATGAGCCTGGCCAAGGCCGGCAGCAGCACCGTCGAGCACATCCAGCGCCAGGTCGAGCGCGTGAAGGACGCGGCGCTCACCGCCGCCATCAGCAGCAACGTGGTCGCCGGCCCCAAGGGCTGGGCGGCCTACGGCGCCTTCGACGCAGCCGAGCGCCACAAGGCGCTCGATGACCTGGGCTTTGCCAAGCAGCTCGTGTTCTCGACCTTCGCCGCGGGCCAGTACCTGTCGCATGAAGACATGGATGTGCGCTACGGCGGCTCGCGCGCTCACAACCGCGGCATGGCCGAGTTCTGCCAAGGCGACAAGCGCCTCATCGCCGTCGGCCAGGTGTCGCTGGCCGACCCGGTGCGCGCGGTGGTCGAGATCAAGGAAGGCATGCGCCTCGGTTGCGGCGCGTTCTGGATACCGCACTCACCGGCCGGCGATCGCTCGCCGGGCCACCCCGAGCTCGACATCGTCTGGCGCACCCTCAGCGAGGCCGGCGTGCCCTTCATGCTGCACGTGGGGCCGGGGGCATCGATCCTGCCGAAGGCGTATGAGAACAACGGCCACCCGCGCCCGCCCGACATCCATGGCGGTGGCGAGAACCTGCGCTTCCGCGAGCTGGTGTCGCTGTCGATGGCGCCGCAGCTCTTCTTGTCGGCGATGGTGTCCGACGGCGTGTTCGAGCGCTTCCCCACCCTGCGCGGCGGCGTGATCGAGCTCGGCGCCGGCTGGGTGCCGCAGTTCCTGCGCAGCATGGACATCGCCCACCGCATCTTCGTCAAGAGCGACCCGCAGTTGCAGGCGCTCAAGCTGACACCGTCGGAGTACATCCGCCGCCAGGTGAAGTTCACGCCCTTCCCGAGCGAAGACGTGGGCCTGATGGTGCGCGACTGCGGGCCGGAGCTGTTTCTCTTCTCCAGCGACTACCCGCACCCCGAGGGCACCAACGACCCCATCGGTCGTTTCGAGCGCTCGATGGGCAGCCTCTCCGACGAGGCGCGCACCTTGTTCTATTCAAAGAACTTCGAACAGATGATGCAGGCCGCCTGAGACAGGCCGCTGCGCTCACACCAGAACAAACAGGAGACAAGGCATGAGACGAACAAGCGTGGCCCGCGCGGCCCTCACGCTGCTGGGCGCCTGCGCGGCCGGCGGCACCATGGCGCAATCGAGCCTCACGATCTTCGGCGGCGTCGACGGCAACGTCACGCGCGTCAAGGCCGAAGGTCGCGGCCATGTGTGGACGGTGCGCGACTCCGGCAACTACGTCACCAAGATCGGGTTCACCGGCAACGAAGACCTGGGTGGCGGCTACCGCGCGCACTTCTACCTGGAGTCGCAGGCCAGCAGCGACACCGGCAGCGGCGTGGCCACCAACACCAACAACCGGGTCACCGGCTCCAGCACCGGCGGCGGCCTCACCTGGAACCGCAAGTCCACCGTCAGCCTGTTCACGCCGCTGGGCGAAGCCCGCTTCGGGCGCGACTACACCACCACCTTTGCACCAGTGGCCTACTTCGACCCCTGGGGCACCGCCAGCGTGGGCGGCTCGGTGAACTACCAGCCATACTACAAGGGCAGCTTGGCGCTGCCCACCCTCGTGCGCGTGAGCAACAGCGCGGCGTATCACATCCCACGCTCGTGGGTGCGTGGCTTGCAGCTGTACGCACAAGCCGCAGCCGGCGAAGGCGTGGGGCCTCGCTTCGTGGGCCTGGGCAGCACCTACCTGAACGGGCCGCTGCTGGTGGCTGGCGGTGTATCTCGCACGAACGCGCCGCTCACCGACATGGCCACGGCCCTCACCGCCCCGACGGTCTCGCCCGACAACAAGCTCTCGATCTGGTCGCTGGGCGCCTGGTACAAGCTGCCGGGCCAGCTCACGCTGATGGGCTTCTACCACTCGCAGACGCTGGACGCGTATGGGTCGCTGGCCACCCCGGCCATCGGCACCGAGCGCGACCGAGAAGTCACCGACGCCTCGATCGGCATGACCTGGAGCTTCGGCCTGGAGACACTCAAGGCCTCGTACATCGTGCGCAACGACAAGGGCGCCGAAGACGCCGATTCGCGCCAGATCGCGTTCGGGGCCACGCACAACTTCTCGAAGCGCACGACGCTCTTTGCCACCTACGTGCAGTTCCAGAACAAGAACACCGCGGCCTACAACTTCATCGCCTCGGGCTTCACGCCGGTGGCCGGTGGCAAGGCGAGCGCGCTGCAGGCGGGCATCAGCCACATCTTCTGAATCGGTCTCCCGCCTCCCAGCGACTCAGTAGCCCATCTTCTTCTTGAGCTCCTGGTCGACCCACATGCGCGTGTGGATCGGCCCCGGCCGCTCGGCGCCGGCGCGCAGCTCGCCGCCGTAGTTCTTCACCCACGGCCACCACGCGGTGTAGACGTAAGGCGTGGGCAGCCAGATGTAGGGCGCCTGCTCGACGATCTCGCGCGTGAGCAGCCGCACCTTCACCTGGCGGATCTTCTCGTCGGGCTCGGCCACGATCTCTTCCATCTTGGCGTCGAACTTCGGGTCTTTCCAGCGCGAGGGGTTGAAGGTGGCGCGGCTGGTGAAGTTCTTGCGCAGCGAGGTGGTCGGGTTGGTGATGGTGCTCACCATGTAGAAGCCCGGGTCGTTGGTGCCGGTGAAGAGCGCCTTCTGCATGGCGCCGCTCTCGGTGATGTTGAGCTTGACCTTCACACCCACCTTCTCGAGGTAGGCCGCCACCAGCGTGATCAGGTCGTGGTTCTGCGTGTTGCCGCTGACCTGCACCTTGAACTCGAAACCATTGGGGTAGCCCGCCTCGGCCAGCAGTTTCCTGGCCTTCTGCGGGTTGTAGACATACAGCTCCTTGATCGACTCGGGCATGGCCGACAGCGGCTCGTAGTAGCCCGCATGGTCAGGGTGCTGCGGGTGCACGAAGAGCTCGGCGTGGCCGCCGTAGTAGCCCTTGACGATCTCCTGCTTGTTGATCGCCATGTTGAGCGCGCGCCGCACGCGCACGTCATCGAAGGGCTTGGTGTCGACCCGCATGCCGATCACCGTGCCCGAGATGCCCAGCCAGCGAGCCGTCTTGAGCTTGGGCGCGGTCTTCTTCAGCTCTTCGATGGCCGACCAGCTCACCAGCTCCAGCACGTCGAGCTTGCCGGTGCGCAGCGCGGTGAGTGCGGTCGCCTCTTCTTTGATGATGCGGTAGCTGATCTTGTCGGTGTAGGGCAGCTTGTAGTCGGTGCCGGCGATCGTTTCCTTGTCCCAGTAGGCGGGGTTCTTGGTGAAGGTGGACGAGTTGCCCTGGATGAAATCGCTGAGCACATAGGGGCCGGTGCCGTTGACGTTCTTCCATTGGTTCGCGCCAGCAGCCGACACCTCCTTGGGCACGATGGCCGAGTAGTAGCCCCAGCCGAAGCGGTAGTCCCACTCGCTGTTGTAGTTCTTGAGCGTGAACACCACCGTGTGCTTGCCCGTGGCCTCGACCTTGCTCACGTGGTCGAAGTAGCCTGGGATCTTCTTCGGGCTCTTGTTCAAACGCTCGAAGCTGAAGACCACGTCTTCGGCCGTGAGCTCGCGTGTTTCCATCACGCCGGGCTTGGCCGGGAACATGACGCCCTTTCGCAGGGTGAACTCCACCCGCAGCGGGTTGTCGAGCATCTTCCAGCTCTCGGCGAGCTCGCCGCGCATGCCGTCGGGTGGCAACCAGGCATCGGCAATGAAGCGGTGCGCACCACCGCGGCTGCGGGCCTTGGACAGGTCGGCCGAGATGAGCTGCTCGTAAACGAGGCCGGCGTCGTTGTTGAGCTTCCACGACCAGTCGGCGGGGTCGAAGGACTGGGCGTTGAGCGTGTACATCAGCGTGCCGATGTTGAGCGCGCCGCCGTACTGCGGTTTCTCGACGGCGGTGGTCTGGGCCGCGGCCCAGGCAGGCAACAAGGCCAGCGCTGCGGCCACAAGCAATGCAGGACGGGTCACACCAACTCCTTGAAGCTCACCGATGACGGTGGTCGATAGTAAAAATGTTCTCTACTAAAGACCGCCCGGGAGAACCCGCACTGCGCAGCAATCGGCCTAGGTCTTGGGCGCCTTCCTTGCCACTGGCTTGGGCTTGGCTCTCTTGGCAGGGTTCTTGGCAGGCTTCTTCGCGGCCTTCGCCTCGTCGTCAAAGCGTTTCTGCAGCGCAATCCAGCCACCGAGGGCAAAGTCGGTCCAGATGTCGGCGGCGTACTCGGCGCTCACCCCCACCTTCTTCAAGGCCCGCCCTGACAGGATGGGCGCGTTCACGGTCAGGATGGAGCACACCAGCGCCACCTCGCGCGGCACGCCGTAGGTTTCGACCAGGCGGTCGATGAAGTGCTCGGTGATGGCGGTGCGCTCGTCGCGCCCGCGCTTGCGCACCGAGTCGAACACCGCGCGGTCGCTGGCCAGCAGCCGGATGATCGGGCCGCGGTCGTAGAGGTACTCGAAGCCGTGACGGTTGGAGTTGCGGATCAGCGGCTCCAGCGGCGTGTCTTGCGGCAGCGCCGCAAGCTTGCTGGCCCCCAGGTACTGGTACTCGCGTTCGAGCACCGCCTTCAAGATGTCTTCACGCTTGGGAAAGTACTTGTAGATCAGCGGCACGCTGACCCCGGCACGCAGCGCCACCTTGTCGAGCGCGAAGTCGGACAAACCCCGTTCCAGGATGTAGCTGACCGCGCTGTCGAGCAGCTGCTCTCGGCGCTCTTCGGGGGCCAGGCGGGGGGCACGTGTCGCCACTCAAGTCCTCACTGCGATGGATGACCCGCGAAGCATAGCGGCGCCTCGCGTGCGGTGGCTGGCCGCAGGAGTGGTACAACCATGGCCCCGCCGTCAAGGCAAGCAACCCAACCACCACGAGGTTCACATGAGCGCAGACAAAGACCGTGCCGTCCGCAGGCAAAAGCAGAAACGTGCGAAAGACTTGAAGAAACAAGCCCGCCAGCAGCCAGCCAAGAAGGCCGCCTGAGGCCACACGCCGTCATTCCCGCCTCGTGCGGGAGTGACGCGAGGTGTCAGGCCGGGACGGCCCGCACCACGTATTGCAGCGGCAGCGCATCGGCCACCGCCTGCTCGGGCGATACGCCCAGCGCCTCGGCCATCATGCGGATCGCCGGCAGCGCCTTCTCTCTGCCGGGCTCGTTGAAGATGCGCGGCTTGCCGGCATCGATTCGGAACCCGGCGTTCTGGAACATCTCCAGCAGCGTCACGCGGGTGAACCAGCGCAGGTGCGTGCGGTCCATCAGCCCCCCTTCGGTGTAGCGGAAGTCACCCACGCTCAGGCGGGCCTGCAGGCTCCAGTGCTGCGCGTTCGGCACGCTGGCCACGATGCAGCCATCGGCCGGCATCACCTGGCGGATGCGCGCGAGCATGCGCCACGGGTCGCGCAGGTGCTCGAGCACATCACCAAACACCCAGCAGTTGCGGCTGCTCAGTTCGGCCAATTCCTTGTCGGACATGCCTTCCACGTCGAGCGCCATCACCTGGCTGCAGTGGCTGCGGGCCATCTCGGCGGCCTTGGGGTCGAACTCGATGCCCCAGTAGTCGCTGTCGGCATGGTGGGTCTTGAAGGCCTGCGCCAGCGCGCCAGTGCTGCAACCCACTTCGAGCACCTTGGTCGCAGTGGCCGGCATCAGCGCCAGCAGGTCGGGGTTGTACGAGCCGCCACGGGCCGCAGCGGCTGCGGCGTCGTTCGCGCGCTTGGCGGCCATCTCGGCCATCCACTCCTCCAAGTGGTAGCCACCGGTGGCGCTGCTGGTGCCCTGGCCGATGTGATCGATGAAGATCTTCTGCGTGCCCATCAGCACGTCGTTCGCGCACCACTCCAGGTTGCGCAGCAGGCCGGACTTGCCGGCGTCGTGCAGCGCGCGCATCGGGGCGACCATCGGCGCGCCGTGCTTGATCGGCATCGGCCATTGGCGCATGACCTCGACGTTGCACAGCATGCAGGGTGGGTGCAGGTAGGCGATCGCGCCGTAGGCGTAAGCGGTGTCGAAGCCATCGCGATTGACGTAGGCCACGCCGCCTGCGCCGTAGTCGCCGGGTTGCAGTGCGGCCATCAGCGCTTCGATGAAGCCTTCTTTGAGCACCACGATGTCGGTGTCCATGAAGAGCACCGGGCCCGACAGGTTCAGGTTCTGGATCGCCCACGCGAGGCCGGGGCCGTGGTGGATGTTGTATTCCATCGCGTGCAGGTTCACGTTGTCGAAACCCGCTGCCACCTCGCGGATCTTGGCGAGCTGCTCCGGGTCGGAGCCGTCGACGATGTGGATCGGGTTGCGGTAGAACTTGCGGAACGAGGCCAGCAGCCCCAGCAACAGCTCGGGTGAGTTGTAGGAGACGGTGACGACCGGGATGTCATGGGGGCTCATGCTGTGCCTCGTTATGCAGATGCGGTAAGGGGTTGCGGCGCGCTGTCTTTGACGCGGCCCACGATGCGGCAGGGGTTGCCGGCGACGATGCTCATGTCGGGCGCCTCGAAGTTGGGCGTGACCACGGTGCCGGCCGAGATCACGCAGCCGTTGCCGATGCGAGCGCCCTTGAGGATGGTGACGCGCGAGCCGATGAACACGTCGTTGCCGATGTGCAC